>JAUVKN010000007.1 GCA_030596245.1 Bacteroidia bacterium
GAACATTGCCACCCCTGCGGAGGTTCTGAAAGAAGGGGTCGGTCGGTTGGCTGAGGCTGTGCAGGTGGCCAGATAATCATCTAATTTCTTTCATAATTCCCATTTTGTCACTTAACAACCATGTGATAAGTGACATAATGACATGTTACTGCCTAGGTAACCTGACATATTGTCGGATTATTTATGGTGGCATGTACTTTGACATAGGATGGTCAGGGTATAAAAACAATTATAAACAAAAAACTATAGGAGGATTAAAAATGTTAGCAAGAATCAACAGAGGTTATGTTCCCGCTTATTGGGATGACTTTTTCAATGACACTTTCTTCAATAATTATAAAACAGCTAATTACAAAGGGACATCCCCTGCAGTAAACGTTGTTGAAGAAGAGAGGGAGTTCAGGATCGATTTCGCTGTTCCTGGCCTGGTGAAGGAAGATTTCCGGATTGACCTGGAAAAAGATGTACTAACTGTCTCTTCTGAAAACAAGGAGAAGAGAGATGATAAAGGGCACAATTATATGCGCCGGGAGTTTAGCTACAGTACTTTTAAAAGAAGTTTCCAGCTTCCCGAATCCGTTGACATAGATAATATTAAGGCCAGTCATGACGCAGGGATCCTCTCCATACAGCTTCCCAAAAAAGAAGAAATGGTAGAGAAAGCTCCAAAGCAAATTGAGATTAGTTAGTGAAGTTGGTCAGTGTGAGGTTGGAAAGGAAAGAGATGGTGGTTGGATTATATTGGGAAATAGATCTTTCATTTTAATGACAAAAAAAAACCGGGGATAACCCCGGTCTTTTAACATTGGTGACGGTGAAATGTTTATAGCCTGGATTTGATTTGTGCAGTTTCTGTCTCAAATCCAGGTTTCTCCAGCAGGGCAAACATATTCTTTTTGTAGGCTTCAACACCAGGTTGATTGAATGGATTAATACCCAGCATGTATCCGCTTATACCGCAGGCATTCTCGAAAAAGTAGAGTAATTGTCCCAGGTAGTATGCATTGAGCCTGGGTATGGAGATCCTGATATTGGGTACACCTCCATCCAGGTGGGCCAGAATGGTTCCCAGTTCGGCCATTTTGTTCACAAGGTCGATATTCTTTGTGGCAAGATAATTGAGCTGGTCCAGGTTGGCAGCATCGCGGGGAATTGTCATTTGATGGTCTGTCTGCTCCACACTGATTACCGTTTCGAAAAGGATGCGTTCCCCCTCCTGGATGTATTGTCCCATGGAATGCAGGTCCGTTGAATTGTCAACCGAGGCAGGATAAATCCCTTTTCCCTCCTTTCCTTCACTTTCGCCGAACAACTGTTTCCACCATTCAGACAGATAATGTAGCTTGTTGTGGTAATTTACCAGGATCTCAATCTTTTTGCCCGATCTGTAAAGGGCATTGCGTGTGGCTGCATATATGGCCGCAGGATTGTTTTCAAAGTGTGTGCCCGGATCACAACGTTTACTCATTTCCCTGGCCCCTTCTACCAGCTGACGAATGTCCACTCCACAAATGGCCAGCGGGATCAATCCAACCGGGGTGAATATTGAGAATCTGCCACCCACGTCATCGGGGATAACAAAGCTCCTGTAACCCTCTTTATCGGCCAGTTGCCTCAGTGCACCTTTGCTTGAATCTGTGACTGCAATGATCCTTTCTCCGGCCTCCTCTTTTCCGACCTTCTCAACAAGATGGTCCTTGAGGATACGAAATGCAATGGCAGGTTCGGTGGTAGTGCCCGATTTGGATATGACCACAATGGCGTAACTGTAATCGTCCAGCAACTCCAGCATTTCATGCATATAGTCTTCACCGATGTTATGTCCGGCAAAGAGCATGTGCGGTGCCTTTTGCTGCTTATTCAGGTGGGCGAAATTGTGTGTCAGGGCATTATTTACAGCGCGGGCTCCTAGGTAGGAGCCACCGATCCCCACAACCACAAGCAGCTCGGTTTTCTTTTTTAGTCCCGATACAGCCGACTCTATCTCAGCGAGTTGCTGATCTGTAATGGCCGAGGGCAGGTTGAGCCAGCCCAAAAAGTCCTTTCCATCTCCATCTCCCTTATAGAGCGTTCTTTGCGCAGTTGTAGTCTCGTTGGCCAGGTCATTGATTTCATCAGCAGAGATGAAGTCATATACCCTTGAAATATCCAGTTTGATTTTTTCCATGGCGCAAAAGTAAGCAAAAAACTTGTTTGAAACTCCACTTGATTCATGTCCCTTTTTTGGGTTACTTATACCTCAAACTCACCAACATGACTGAAATTGAAAAATTGGACAGGATTGCCATTGATGTCAGGTCCCACAAATTGCTCAAGTTACTCCTTAACGAAAATCCCGAATTGGAAAAGATTCTGCGAAATTCTAAGAATGAAACAGAAGTTGTTGTGGGGGTGAGAGAGTGGATCGAGAATAGCCTGAAGGACCGGGAAGATGCTTTCAGGTTCTATCATGCCAGGCACTCTACCAGGGAACTGTTCGATAAACTGGAATGGGGCGATTATGCCATCATCAGACTCCTGGACTATATCGACCATGCAGGAAATGAGTATGCCGACCTGAATCTCAGGGGTGAAATTGCTGTAAGTAACCCACTCAGGTTAATGTGGCTTGCAGTTAATAAGGGTACCGGTGGTGCCAAACCCGATTTTTTCATGGACATGATCATGCTGTTTCGTCAGCTCAGGGGGGAGAGTAAGCAGCAGACCTTTTCGGCAGATCGTGTGAACTCCTGGATGGATCGTTATCCTGCCGGTCTCGATCCGCGTATTGTGCATGTGAGGGAAGAGAACAAACAGCGGATCATTGGAATTCTGATGGAACACATTGACCTTGGAGAGGTGCAAAGTACCAGGTACTTTTTTGAACCAAATCTGAGCAAGGAACAGAAGCTTGAAAAAATGCAGCGATGGTGGGAAGATTACAGGTTCCATCTTCGTTTTGCTGTCAGATCTCCAGAGTTATTGAACAAAATGCTGGACCATTCTCTGGATCCGGATACTATGAAACTTCTGAAGGATGCAGAAGTTGCTGGAATACCTTTTTTTGTGAATCCATACTACCTCTCACTCCTCCATGTCAGGGTCCCATATTTTGCAGTGGGAGCCGATCTGGCCATTCGTCATTACATCCTCTATAGCAAACAGCTTGTAAAGGAATTCGGGAATATTGTTGCCTGGGAAAAAGAGGATCAGGTAGAACCTGGAAACCCAATGCTGCCGGATGGCTGCTGCCTGAAGGGCATAACATCCATCGCCGTTATCCGGAAGTGGCCATTCTGATCCCTGATACCATGGGTCGGGCTTGTGGTGGATTATGTTCCTCATGTCAGCGAATGTATGATTTCCAGGGAGGACGTCTCAATTTCAACCTGGATAAACTTGTTCCGGGAGAGAAATGGAACGAAAAGCTAAAGAAGCTGATGTACTATTTTGAGGAGGATACCCAGCTTAGAGACATACTGATTACAGGGGGAGATGGTTTAATGAGTTCTGACCAATCCCTGAAGAATTTGCTGGATGAGATCTATGAGATGGCACTTCGGAAGGTGAAGAGGAATGAATCTTTGCCCGAAGGGGAAAAGCTTGCTGAATTTGTAAGGGTTAGGATTGGTTCCCGATTGCCCGTTTACCTGCCCCAGAGAATCTCACTGAACCTGGTGAAGATCCTGAAGGAGTTTAAGGAGAAAGCATTAGAAGTGGGGATCAAACAATTCGTAATACAAACACATTATGAATCGCCCATGGAGGTAACACCAGAATCATCCATAGCCATTCAGAGACTCATAGCTGCCGGATGGACAGTCACCAACCAATTGGTCTTTACTGCAGCGGCCTCACGTCGAGGTCATTCGGCAAAACTCCGAAAAGTGTTAAATGATATCGGTGTACTTCCATACTATACTTTTACGGTTAAGGGGTATATGGAAAATAATGCCGGATTCGCCCCCAATGCAAGGGTGGTCCAGGAGCAGTTGGAGGAGAAGTTGGCCGGACAGATCGAAGAAAAATATGATGATGATATTCGCAAATTCCCGGAGGAGGCTAATATGATGGTAGAGAATATTGAGGCCCTGCGCCGTTTTGCTGCCCTCCCTTTCCTGGCCACAGACCGCAGCGTCCTGAATCTTCCAGGTGTAGGTAAAAGTATGACATTCAGGATGATTGGCATCACACGATATGGCCGCCGGATCCTTGAATTTGACCACGATGAGACCCGTCGACACAGCCCCATTATTCATAAATTGGGCAAAGTGATCATTATTGAGTCCAAATCGATCCATGAGTACCTCATGCAGTTGGAGGAGATGGGTGAGGATCGTGAGGATTACAATGGATTGTACGGATATTCTCTCGGTCAGACCGAACATCGCGTTTCAGTTTATGATTACCCGGAATATGAATTTCAGGTCACAAATTCCATGACCAATCTGGAAGTCTGATTCCCTCATTTTTTTAAGATTATGGCTATATTCACAACAGATAATTATAAAGATCTGACAGTTCTCCGTCTTACCGGTTAAACCTATCATACGAATGAAGATACTTCCGAAAATTGTCGCTGTAATTCTTGTTTCGCTTTTCCTGGTGCCACTCCAGGCACAGAAGAAGGGGTTGGAATCCATCAATGAACATGATCTGAAAATGCACATGCTTTTTCTTGCTTCAGATGAGCTTGAAGGCAGGAACACCGGGGAGCCAGGAATGAACATTGCGGCCAAGTACCTGGAAGTGCAGGCGGAACAACTTGGATTGAAATTGGCCAATCCCAAAAACGGATTTTTCCAGCCCTATATCATTCGGGAAAAGGTCAGTGATTGGAAGAACAGCCATGCCACCATTACAAGTTCCGGAAAGGATCCTGTGGTTAATAACAGATCTTTTTATGTTTTTCCGTCTCCTGATGGTGATCAAACCATTATAGAAGGAGAAGTTGTGTTCGCTGGATACGGGATCAATGATGTGGAGCATGGATACAATGACTTTGAGAATTTGGATATTGAGGGCAAGGTGGTTCTGATCATGAACCGGGCGCCCATGAACGAGGAGGGTACCGAGACGCAATTTGACAATGACAAGTGGAACAGGAGGCAGAATTTCCGGTATAAACTGCAGTATATCTATTCCCAACAGCCCAAAGCGGTACTGGTGGTTTTTGATCCGAAGTCAGGTTTTAAATCAATTGAAGATATGAATCCCGGGATTGCCAACTACCTGGGCAAATCCAGAAGCCTGAAAAAGGAAGACAATGACACTCCTATGGGAGGAACGCAGCCAAAAATGGTCCTGATCCACAGGAGTGTGGCCGATCAGCTGATGGAGGTTTCCGGGAAATCACTGAAAGAGCTACAGTTGGGAATTGACCGAAACTTCACTCCTCAATCTTTTCAGCTGGAGGGCACAAACATCAAGATCGAACTGAATATGGAATCCACTGATTTGGAGGTATCAAATGTGTTTGGCCTGATTGAAGGGAGTGATCCTGCTTTAAAGGAGGAGGTCGTGATCTATTTGGCCCATTTCGACCATTTGGGAACCGATGGCAAAGGGGGTGTTTACAATGGGGCGGATGACAATGCCTCAGGAACGGTAGCACTTATTGAGATTGCAGAAGCTTTTATGAAGGAGAAGAAGCGTCCGAAACGCACTGTTGGGATCCTGTGGGTGTCTGCAGAAGAGATTGGATTGTTCGGATCACAGTATTTTGCTGATCATCCAATGGTTCCTATGGAAAAAATCGCGGCTGTAATCAATCTTGACATGGTGGGAAGGAGCAAAACCGAAGAAGATGCAAAGGGCAGCAGGCAGGATCTTTCCATCACGGGAGGAGATACAGTGCAGGTGATTGGTGGAATGCAGAGTAAAGTATTGATGGCAATCAGTGAAAAGACATTGAAAGAGATGGGCCTGGTTGGGAATTATACATACAATGATCTGAACCATCCTGACCAATTTTATTACCGGAGTGACCACATTTCCTTTGCCAGGAGGAATATCCCGGTTCTCTTCTATTCAACAGGTGAGCATCGTGATTACCACAAGGTAACCGATGAGGAGGAGTTGATCGATTATAACAAATTCCTGAAGATGACCCGGTTCTGCTATAAAGTGGGATTCAATGTGGCCCAGTACATCGATCCCATTGAAGTGGATAACCCAATGTCGGGATGGTAATCACCCATTTGGTTATCAGCAATAACTCTTAAAGCAGGTACAAACGCTACAATTGTTCCAGGTAGATATTTCGGAACTGCATGGCTGATCCTTCCGATTGAAAAAGTATGGTTCCTTCGGTCGGGGTCATATCACTCCCGATGTGCTGGATAACGCCATTGACAACCACCTCGATATTTCCGTTCAGGGTGGTGATGTCATAACTGTTCCAATCTCCCACTGGGTTCTCACTTGAATCTTCAAATTTCGGGATGACGGAATAGCGCTTCTCTTCGGAAGTGATCATGTAACTGGAGTCCCTGACTGTAACACCGGCACCTTTACCCATGAGTACAAGATCGCCTGCTTTCTCATGCATCAGCTGACATTCAATGCAGTGGGGCCATATCATGTCTTTCCCCTGTACATTGATCAGTACACCACTGTTGGTGGGTTCTTCGGTCCATTTCCACTCCACATGAAGCTTATAGTTGCTATAGCTCTCATTTGTCCGGATGTAGCCATGGGGCTTTCCACTGGTAGTGATCATGCCCTCTTCCACCCAGAAGAGATCTTCGGGATCCGTTTCGGAGTTGCTTACAAAGATGGTCCAGTTTTCAAGGTCTTCACCGTTGAATAGCATGACCTTCTTATCAGAACTGCATGAAAGAATAAATAAGGAAAGTAAAAAAAATAGTGTGGTTTTAAATAGAGTTTTCATGGGTTGAAGGTTTCATTTAGTGGTTGTGGATTTTGGGCATTCAAGATACAAAAAACTTTTTTATTAGTATACCTCCGGGATGAAGGTCTGGTCCGAAATAGGAGTCCTTACATACCCCTCCATGCTGATGGAGGGGAGATCTATTTTTTTGTGCTTGATCTCCTTATAGGGTATCAGCGACAGCAGGTGATGAATCGTGTTAAGCCTTGCCTTCCGTTTATCATCTGCATTGACTACATACCATGGGCAAGTTTTTGTATCAGTATATGAGAACATCTCATCCTTGGCCTTACTATATTCGATCCACTTACTTCGGGACTCCAGGTCCATTGGACTGAATTTCCACCTTTTAAGCGGATCTTCGATCCTTTCACGGAACCGGTTTTCCTGTTCTTCGTCACTGACCGAAAACCAGTACTTGATGAGGATGATTCCTGAATGTATCAATATCTCTTCGAATCGAGGACAGGAGCGAAGAAAGTCCCAATATTCGTCATCTGTACAGAAGCCCATTACATGTTCCACCCCGGCCCTGTTGTACCAACTGCGGTCGAGTAAAACAATCTCCCCAGCAGCTGGCAGATGTGCAACATAACGTTGGAAGTACCACTGTTTCTTTTCACGTTCAGTGGGTACACCCAGGGCTACCACTTTGCAAATCCTGGGATTGAGCCGCTGGTTGATTCGTTTGATCACTCCTCCTTTACCAGCTGCATCACGTCCCTCAAAAATTACAACAACACGCAGGTCCCTGGCTTTAACCCATTCGTGAAGTTTTACCAGTTCCAGTTGTAACCGTTCAAGTTCCTTGAAATAGATTTTTTTGTTTAAACGTGTTGATTTCGGGTTTGATAGAGATTCATCAGATTTTTTTCGCTTGTGGCTTTTACTCATAACTACTAAAAGTTAATTATTTGGTGCCGAACAGGCGGTCGCCGGCATCCCCCAGCCCAGGCATGATATAACCTACTTCGTTAAGGCAATCATCCAGGGCTGCCAGATAAATATCCACTTCAGGGTGGTCGTTTTTGATACGTTCAACCCCCTCGGGGGCTCCAACAATACAAACCAGTTTTATGATAGAGGCTCCTTCGTGTTTCAGGGTATTAATGGTAGCGCTGGCACTGCCACCTGTGGCCAGCATGGGATCGAGGATCAACACTACAGCATCTTTTATATTGCCAGGAAATTTGGCATAATAATTCATAGGTTCCAGTGTATCATGGTTGCGGTACATCCCCACATGTCCTACTTTAGCTGTGGGAATCAGGTTGGTGATCCCATCTACCATGCCCAATCCGGCACGAAGCACGGGAACCAGCACAATATCCTTTGCAAGTTCATGTGTGGAACACGTTGTCAGGGGTGTTTCAATCTGTACCTCTCTGACCGGGACATCCCTGGTGATCTCGTAAGCCATAAGGCCGGCAATCTCATCCAGATTTTCACGGAAATCCTTGGTCCCCGTTTGCTTCTTACGGAGCAGGGTGAGTTTGTGCTGGATCAATGGATGCTTAACTATGGTGAGCATTCTTGGTGGTTATCTATCTTTTAAAAACGGCAGGATCTGTTTCTCGTTCCTGACCACGGAATGCCGCCACAAAAGCCTGACTGAAACCGGAATTTTTACACTTGCTCCTGAAGGAACTTGCTTCCTGAACCGCATTAAATTGACCCACTGTGATTCTGTAGGCTCCTTTGTAAAAGTATTCGAAAGTGGAATACCTGGTTCCTGCAATGGTCACTGATGGGTTGCTATTGGCCTTGGAACTGGATAGTATCTGTACTCGAAAAACCACCTGGTTGGGATCTGGCTCTGGCTCTGGCTCTTCCACTACAGGTTCTGTGATTGCTACTTTAATAACAGGTTCGGGTTCGGGCTCTGGTTGTTGCACTACAGGTGCCACAACAGTCTCAACTCTAACGGGCTCAGGCTCAGGTTCGGGTTCTGGTTCTTCTGTTTCTGTAAGTAATGGCAAAACATCCAGATCAAATCCAACTTCGGTTGTGGATGCAAATGCGCCCGAAGTATAACCCGATTTCAACATATCTTGCAATAACCCTGAAATATCCTGGTTTTGGGGATCTTCAATCCCTGACACTAAAAGCGCCTTCTGGTTCAAGCTCATTGTATACACCTCACCCTCTGTTTCAGGATCTGCAACCTTGGAGAAAAGAGCCATTTTTTTATTAGGGTGGATGGAGAAACCTAGCTCATCCTCGCTGGTATTGATATATTCGGTCATGTTCTGTGGTTCACCCCAGCCGGATCCATTGAAAAAGCATACATACACATCATAACCGCCAAAACCCATATGTCCCGAAGAAGAGTAAAATAAGTTGTTTTTATGATCAAGGTACGGGAACCATTCGTGACCACTGGTATTGATATCGCTTCCCATGTTTGTGGGTGTTGACCAACCAGCCGGAGTTTTCCTGGATATAAAGAGATCCAGCCCACCGTTGGAAGGTGTACGGTCGGAGGAGAAAATCATGTAGGAATCATCTAACGATATTGCAGGATGTAAATATCGGGAAGGATCGCCTGTGAATGACAACTGGTTTTGATTTGTGCCCTCGCCATTGATGATTGACATCTCAAAAATCTTTTCCACGTTACGCTTTCCGAATAATTTTACCGATTTGGTAAAATAGACAGTTCGGTAATCCCTGGTAAATGACATGCCGGCAGGTGAATAGGGAAAATCATCATTGCCAAATAGTGGCCTGCTGCTCTCGATGGCAATGTATTCCAGAGGAACAAAATAGGCTTTGATCACTCCAAATGTGATGTGATCAGGAATCATTTTCTGATGGTACTTGGTATTGGAAAGGAATACCATGCCATTCATATAAAAAGTTACATCGTTGGACGGACCGTGAATCTTCAGGTTCACCGTATCCATCACCAGCAAATCCTTCACGCGGACCGAATCCTCCTGGGCCATGGTTGTAGCCGGAATCGTTGTAAGGTACAAGCAAAAAACAAATGCAATATGTGATAGTTTCCGATTCATCTCTTCTATCTATTACCAGTGCCTGTATTGCAAAAATTTATCTCCTCCCTGTCCCAGATTTATTCCAAGGGAAACTTCAAATATAATATTATCGTTATTCAGGAATCCAACCCGCGGAAATTCCAGGAACACACCCGTATAAAAACGAGGGAACTGGTACTGGAAGAACAGTGCAAAAATGTCAGTTGACTTCATATAGGTACCAATATAGAAATTCTGCAAGTAAACTTTCAGGTAGGGGACAAGGTGTTTGTGTGGCTCAGATAACGTTGAATCATTCACAGAGACCAGCAGGGAAGGTTCAAGTACAATTGAGTTGCTTCTACTCAGTAAAAATTTATAGCCACCGTAAAAATGATACTCTCTTGGTACATATGCATCGGATTCCACGGTCAATTCATCGGAAAGGCTGGTGCCAAATATGGAGGTAACAGAGAGTCCGGCGAAAGCAGTTGGTCCGTAATAATATACTCCGAAATCCATATTTGGATTGAATGAACTGCTCACTGTGTCGTTGGTGGTTTCTTCAGAATTCTTCGGAATATTAAAAAATCCCTTAAGCGAAGTCCCTATGGCCAAATTGTGAACACTGGCGTTATCAAGGGCCAGGTGGTAAGAACCTGCTACTGTCACTCCCGTATTCCACGATTCATCCCCTTGCTCCTGGAAGCCATATGCTCCAATTCCAATTTTTGAAAAAAAGCCATCGGAACCTGTTAGTCGCTTGTGATAATTGATGATTTGGCTACTGGGAGTACTAAAGATCTTTGAGGTTAAGCTTATGTTTGTAAAATCCTTGCTACCCACAAAAGCAGGATTCATTACCATGGGATGATAGACAGGAATTGACAATAGTTTTGAAGGGACCTCCTGGGCTTTCAGTGTTATCACGCAAACAAGCCCTAACAGCGCAAAGAATGATCTCCTGATAATATTCTGAACCCGCATGTTTTACCTGTCAGATATTTGCGTTAAACATTGAACGATCACATGAAAGGTACCATTTTTTTAAAATATGAGTCCTTTCATAGGATAACATATCACATAAAATTAACAAATTGAATTTAAATAGAGGATCATTCTATCAAACTAAAAGGATTGTTAAGGTTGTACATCCAGCTTAATTCTGATGAACCTGCTTTAATCGAAGCACTCGAGGAACTACTATTCTCCAAGAGGTGGGGGGAAGAAATCTGCAATGATAAACTGAGCCTCTTCATGAAAATCGCCGGAAGATATCAGTTTGTCATTTGATGAGTCATCATCATTTCCAATGTCTGCATAAACATTGATGGTGCCAGATGCGATCACAACAAATCGATCATGGGAAGCGGTATCGGCAGTTACGGTATAGACCTGTGACAGTCCGCCACCGGTGAAAGCATTGATATCAATAATGTTCCCTGTTTTTGTATTGAAAATGGCCAGTTCCCCTGAAAATTCATAAAGAGTGGGAATATTACCAGCAGTAAGAATCTGTGGATTTACTGCGACCAGGGCCGTTGCGTAAATCCTTTCATTTTTAATATGAGCACTGATTTCGGTGGTGGGGTTGATAAGTAAAATGGGTTCTTCTTCCATTTTGAGACAACTGACCAGCATTACCAGGGCAAGCATTAGAACAAAATAGAGTGCTTTCATCTTGTTGTGCATAGAGAGGCTAAAAATAGGAATTCACAATAACATATACAAAACAGGAATTTTGACGATAACATTCCTGAAATAAGTATTTTGTTTATATACGTTGATTTGAATTATAATGTTTGACAAATGAATTGATTCTTCCAATTATTTTTAATTAATGCCTGATTTTCATAAATTGTGCGACGATTGGAAAGTATAATTAAACAAAATAAATCCGGGAACTATGAAAAAGGCATCAACCATCCGATCCATTTTTACCATTTTTGGTATCCTCGCTGCATTTTTAATCATTCTCTCTGGATGTAAAAACGCACAGCAAAAACGGGAAGCGGAAACCCCATCTTCGGAGATTCCCTCCTCAAAAGAAGATGTCATTGAGGAGTTGTCGGGATATCCCATACCCACCTCCTATGAAATTACCAAGTTGGTCTATGAAGCCGGGGCACCATACATCAATAATCTGTCCAATGATCCGGGGAAGGCCGGGGAGTATATCACACAAAGGGATAAAGCCCTTAATCTGGGTGTATATGGTACTGACCTCTGTTATGCCAGTACACATGCAATGAAGCATGGAACCATGCTCTACCTGGAGGCCTCAAAAACCCTGGTTGATGAACTGGGGATCTCCACCAATTTCAATACCAATTACGCCGAACGGATTGAAAACAACCTGGATGACAGAGATTCGGTGATACTCATTGTATCCGAATCTTTCTCTGACACCTGGAGTTATCTGGTGGAGAACAAACAGGATATACTTGCTCGCCTGGTGGTGTGTGGAAGCTGGATTGAAGGTATCTATACGACTACAAATATTGCAAAGACTTCGAGGGACAATACGAAATTCCTGGAGATTATTGCGCAGCAGAAGAAATCTTTGGATATGCTGGTAAACTTAATGGAACCTGTAAAAGAGTTGGATGACGTTTCCGAAATATTCAAAGGATTGTTTGATCTTCAGGATATTTATGAGGGTGTGGGCGATACTTTGACTTCAGATCAACTTGAAAAAATCTCGGCTAAGATCGAAGCGCTTCGAGGATCCATAATATAGATATCAGTCAGCCCTTCGTGCTGGCCATACATCATGAAGGAGACAGTATTAAATGCACTGCTACAGCTATTTGCAATAATTGCAAATGTTTCTGAGGATGGCGTTTCTTTTAAAGCCAGGTCCATCGTAAAAACGTTTCTACGGCAACACCTTAAGACCAATTTGATTAATAAGTACCTGGTGGTGTTCGACCAATACCTGGAAATTCACCATCCCCATCTTTTTGGTGGAGGAATATCACCCTCAAAGCAGACTCTTTCGGATTCGGATAGACTGAAGCGCATTGCTGCTGAAATTAACAGGAGTCTTCTTCAACGTGAGAAATTCATTGTATTTCTACGCCTGGTTGAGTTTATCAATGAAGACGATGTGATGACCCAAAAGGAGCTGGCCTTTATAAAAACAGTGGCTGACACATTCAATATTTCCAACTCGGAGCATGACAATACGAAAGCTTTTGTTCTGGATGCCTGCAATGATATTGAGAAGGACAAAATCCTGGTTATTGACAATAAGAAAAAAGCCTTTATCAGGGGTATCAGACATATTCAGGATAAAGAGCTGGAGGGTAGGATCGCCATATTACATCATGCCAGCACCGATACATTTGTATTCCGCTACCTGGGGAATATGAATCTGTTTCTTAATGGACATAATATCATCCCCGAAAGATTCGAATTGCTGGATCAGGGATCCCTGATCAACGGGGCTAAAATCGATCCAATTTATTACAGTGATATATCGAGAAAATTCCATCACAGGGAGGAAACCTCAAAGATCTTTTTTGTTGCGGAGAATATTGAGTACACGTTTAAGAACAGCACCAAAGGGATCAAAAGATTTAGTTTTAGTAAAGAGTCAGGCAACCTGATAGGAATCATGGGTGGCAGTGGTGCCGGGAAATCGACCCTGCTCAATATCCTCAGCGGAAAGCTCAAACCGCAACAGGGCCGGATCACCATCAATGGCATTGACATTCACAGTGAAAAACCGAAGATCGAGGGGATCATCGGGTTTGTCCCCCAAGACGATCTTTTGATGGAGGATCTCACCGTGTTCAGGAACCTTTATCTAAATGCAAAACTGTGTCTGAGTAATTATTCTGAAACGGAATTATTGAGAAAAGTCCACCAGATTTTGGTGGACCTTGACCTGGAAGATATCAAGCACCTTAAAGTGGGGAATCCGCTGAAGAAGTTTATAAGCGGGGGACAGCGAAAACGATTGAACATCGCCCTGGAACTGATCAGGGAACCGACTGTCCTGTTTGTAGATGAGCCCACCTCAGGTCTTTCGTCCATGGGCTCTGAGAAGGTGATGCTTCTGCTGAAGGAGCAGGCATTAAAGGGGCGTCTGGTCATCGTGAACATCCATCAACCTTACTCGGATATTTATAAACTGTTCGACAGGTTCCTGATCCTGGATAAAGAGGGGCATGTGATCTATAAAGGCAATCCCATCGATGCAATCACCTATTTCAAATCCCTGAGCAACTATGTCAATGCCGAGGTGGGGCATTGTGTCTCCTGTGGCAACGTAATGCCTGAAGAAATCCTGAAAATGGTGGAGGCGAGAGAGATAGATGAGTATGGAAAGCTCACCAAGGAACGTAAAGTTACTCCCGAGGAGTGGTACAATATTTATCTGGATAAGATTGAATCGAAACAGAAAATCGAATCTGTGAAATCCTCTCTTCCAGGTATCGATTTTAAGATTCCGAATCCAATAAAACAGTTTGTGATCTTCAGTCAGAGGAACATCCTTTCAAAACTGGCCAACAAGCAGTACATGCTGATCAATTTTCTGGAGGCTCCATTGCTGGCACTGATCATTGGCTATTTCACCAAGTATACCAACCATCTCTCCTCGTCAGCCACTTATGTATTCAGGGAAAATGTGAACCTTCCAGGCTATATGTTTATGGCCATCATAGTGGCCATGTTTATGGGACTGATGGTGAGTGCAGATGAAATCATCAGGGATCGAAAGATCCTGGAAAGAGAATCATTTTTACGTCTGAGCCGTCTGAGTTACCTGAATTCCAAGATCCTGGTCCTGTTCCTGATCTCGGCAATACAGACATTCTTGTTTGTTATCGTGGGCAATACCATCCTTGAAATCAAAGGGATGTTGTTCCAATACTGGGCCGTTCTGTTTACTGTCTCATGCCTGGCCAATGTTATCGGATTGAATATATCATCGGGACTCAATTCGGTGGTGAACGCTATTCTGGTCATTCCCGCAATTGTGATCCCGCAACTTCTTTTCAGTGGGGTTATGATCAATTTTGACAAACTGAATAGCTTCTTTCAAAATCCTTCTTTTGTGCCTGTTATCGGGGAGATGATGACCTCCAGGTGGGCCTATGAAGCGATGACTGTCCATCAGTTTAAAGGCAACAAATTCACAAGGGAGTTCTTTAAAATCGATCAGGAAAATAAAAATGCTTTATACCTTGAAGAGTATGTATCTGCGATTCAGGTTAAATTGGATGATATCGATTTTAATTATGAAAAAGCGGGTAAAAAGGTTCTTCAAGAGAGCAAAGGAGATCTTGCCCTGGTCAGGAATGAATTAGATAAGCTGACATCATTTAATATAGTATCCTCATTCGGAAACATTGAAAATTTTCAACCGGATAAGTATAATGAAACAGTTTACAGAGTGGCCAGTGACTCCCTGAAAAAAAATCAGGAATACTTCAGGGCCATTAAGTGGAATGCCAGCCGTCAAAAGGATGCAATATCGGAGGCTTTGATTGAGAACTGGGGCGGAGGGAAAGTCGGAAGGGAAACCTATGTTCAAATGGAGAAGGATTATACCAATAAGCGTCTGGAGGAGTTACTGACCAATAAAGGTCAGTTTGTCGTTGAATGGAACAACCAGCTGGTTCGCAAAGCATCCCCGATCTATATGGAACCTCGATCTCACGTTGGAAGAGCTCATTTTTTCGCACCAGTTAAAAAGCTTGGTAGCCTCTCCATTGAAACTTACTGGTTTAACCTGATCATTATCTGGCTCTCCTTCTTCATCTATTATCTGGCTCTGGTCAATGACATCCTCCGCAAGTTTACCAATTGGAACCGGGTCCGCAGGTTGAGAAAGAGAAGATAGAGATTTGTGAACCAATTGTAAAACCTGGCCAGGTGCTTTTCTTGTACCGTTCATCTGGCCAAAATCCGTAACTTGTAGGAACAATAGCAGGCTTAATCTGTTTCATTTAATAATGATTTTCCGGTGAAGGGATTCTATTATATATTGATCCTGTCTATGATCGTGCAGGTTTCCTGTTCGAAAAATCCTGGAAACTATCCACCGGTTATTAAAACCATTATCCTGGATCCGTCGGAGAATTATACGCCGGGTTCCGATATTGGAATATCGGCGATGGTGACAGACAGGGATGGGGATCCACTGGAATATTTTTGGGATTCACAGGGAGGAGAGGTCGCAGAGCCGGGCCTTGCTTCTTCCACATGGGAACTTTCAACCGCATCGGAGCCCTTAAGTTATGAAAGCGTCACCCTGACAGTTTCCGATGGGAAGGAGACTGTGTCAAAAACAAAAACTATCCAGGTAAGTGAGGGGCTGATCATGTCGGGTTATATCTATTTTGCAGGAACCACCATCCCGGTTCCGGGTGTTGAAGTAACTATAGGAAAATTTTCGGTTGTTTCAGATGAGCTGGGTCACTATTCTATTGAACACCTGAAGGAGGGGAACACGGTTGTGACAGCCACTAAAGCAGGATTTGAATTTTTTGAATCAGTCGTTTATGTGGATAATCCAAAATCGACCTATCACATACCTCTTACCAGTCCTACAAAAACCCTCCATGTGTCAGGGATGATAAAAACAGTGGATAATGTCTCCTATGAAGGGTTGAGGGTCGTGCTGCTGAATCCGGATGAAAGTGAGAGTGAATTGTATGGTTTTACTGAGGAGGATGGTTCATTCAGTATAGCCACCGTACCGGTTGGGACGAGAAAAATTCTCATACGTAATGACTCTCCGGGCAGTCATTTTTTGAATGATTCGATCATCTATCAAATAGACCTGGATGATGCAGGTAAATCTTACGATGCCAGGATCAAGATAAAGAGGACCCTCCTTAATGATTTCTATATGTCAGAAATGGAAAAATGGGAATTTAATGGAACTTCTGCAGATGGATTTTATCTGTTAGGGCGGGGGCAGCAGATGAGACTGAAGGGATTTATTACCATACCTGCGGATGCTGAAGATGCCATGTTATACCTGAACTCTTTCATAGTAGGAGGGTGTGATCTGGTGGGAAAGCTTCCGTCCCATCGTGTATGGGTCTCCAACGTTGACAGTGAATACCTGGGTGGGATCAGTTGGGGAGGTGAGGGAACCAACTTTTCTGCCCAGGTATCCTGGTATCCTTCCAATTCTCCAACATTTATGAATATATACGGCAAACAGATTAAGTTGCACATGGAGCTATTTGAGGAAAACGGTTGTGTCCCAAATCCATTCTGGAGGGTATATCACATTGAATTCAGTTACTACTTTTAAAAATATAATGAGGGAATAGCTTGCCGAATATTGATCACTGAATTCAATCGTTTCGTAAAAAAATCAAGGAAGTTTTCGCCAGACTGGTTGACTTTGAGGTAATTAAGGAGTATATTTAAGTATATAATCTTAAAAATCACTAAAAAAATATGCTATGAGAAACCTTGGGAAGGTTATTTTGTTGGTGATGCTGACTGCCGGTCTCTCGTCCTGCGAAAAGATCAAAAGCATCTTTGACGTTGAAATCGAAACCACACTCAGCGGAGATCTGGATATTGATATTCAGGAGTCTGCCATGAAATCTACAAACAGTCATGAATTTGAGTCATCTACCCTCATTATTCCATCGGACGTGGAGGAGATCGATGAATACTCGGGTAACATCACTGATTTTGCTGTTGATGGTATTTTGGCTGAGGTTTTATCCGTGGAAAAAGATAATCTGGAAATAGAGAGTGTGATATTCGAGAGTGGAACATTTTTCTATATTAAAGATAATCTGGACAAGGCTTTCTGGACCATGGATAGTGACTGGGAGATTGTGGACGGAACCGTGTTCACGCTGGAGGACCTCGGTAACATCTACAATGTGGTGGAAGATATTTTGAATAGGAATATGGAGGGCCAATTCACTGTGGGCGTTGAAGGGGTATGTTCAGAATCCGGTGTCTTCATCACCATCCGGTTAGGTATTGAGACAACAGTTACGGCCAATCCGCTATAAATAACTAGCATTTCCTGGGATTGTAATTGGAGTGTTGTAACAAATCAATGGGGATTTCGTTACATAGAGGACATTATACATTAAAAATGAACAAAATGAAGAGCAGAGGATTTTTTATTGTGGCAATACTGGGTCTGTTCCTTGCACTTTTTTCAGGTTGTCAGGAAGTAAGCAATGATCTGCCCGGAAGGATTGTAGTTAAGATCACAGATGCTCCCTTTCCCATTGATTTGATTGAGGAAGCAAATGTGACCATCACTAAGGTGGAGATTCGCAACGAAGATGAAAGTGAAGAGGGTGAAGAGAGTGAAGAGAGTTCCTTCATTACAATATTTGAAGGTTCTGAGGAGTTCAACTTGATTGAATTGAGAAATGGCGTGATGGCAGAGCTGATCGATATGGAAATTCCTGCAGGTAATTATAACCTGATCCGGATTTATGTTGAGAATGCAAGCATTGCAGTGAAAGATTATGAAACCTATTCGGTAAAGGTGCCCAGCGGATCACAAACAGGTATAAAAATGTTTGTGAAACCATCCCTGAAAGTGGCTGGGGGCCTCACTGCTGAGGTATTACTAGATTTCAATTTGGATAAATCTTTTGTACTCAAAGGGAATATGGAAACTCCAGCAGGGATCAAAGGATTTAATTTCAAACCGGTGATCAGAGCGGTGAATAATACCACTGCCGGAGTTGTACAGGGGTTAGTTACAGATACTGTCGATATTCCACTGGTGGATGTAGCGGTATCTGTTACCCAGGAGGAAGTTGTCACCACTGCCTATACCGATGAAGAGGGTTTTTATGCCATGCCAGGGTTGCCTGCAGGTATGTATACCATGTCTGCTGAAAAAGAGGGTTATAATCCTGTAACTATTGAAGAGGTTGAGGTTGTTGAGGGAAATAAAACTGTTCAGGATATTGAGATGGAACCTGTGACCCCGGAAGAGTAAGTACAAAGAATTTGCAAACAAAAAATGCATTGCAGGGCAGTTTCCCTGTGATGCATTTTTAGTTTATTACATATCCTGCTCCAGGATCAGACTTCTTAAGAATTGATACCTTTGCGTCAAGGTATAAACCCCAAACAAACAGGTATTATGAAGAAACTGATTAAAAGAATTCTTTGGATCCTCCTGATCGCAGTTCTGGTTTTTGCAACCTGGTTTGCATGGCCGCGCCTACCCATCATCACTGCCTTTGCTGCCAAAGGGATGTGTTCCAGTGTGTTCCTGGCCGATAAAGAGCCAGAAAGGGTGAATGCAGAGGACCTCTCCTTTTTTCCCATAAGCCTGGCAAAATGTAAGATAGATTATGAAGAAAAGTCTGTCACCTCAAAGGTTTTTGGACTGGCCAAACGAAAAGCAATATATAGGGAAGGTCTCGGAACAGTACTTCTACTGGATCTACCGGAAGAGGAGTTGAGAACAGAGTCGTTCATGATTCCCAAGCCTGGTTATGACCAGGATACAATCAACTGGCCTATGGGCGATGTGTTGCCTGAAACTTTGCCTGGGGGGGTCGATTATGCAGAACTAACTGCAGTACTTGGTGAGGCCATTGATGGCCCCGGAGATGAACCAATCAAAAAGACCCTTGGCGTTGCTGTTGTGTATGATAATATACTGATAGGGGAGAATTACCTGGATGGTTATGATGCCTGGACAAAATTTCATGGATGGTCCATGACAAAGAGTGTAACAGGGGCTATGGCGGGGACATTAGTAATGGATGGCCGGATGGATATTAAAGCTCCTGCGGATATTCCCGAATGGTCCAATGATGATCGCAAGAACATCACAGTTGAAAACATCCTGCAAATGAGTAGTGGTCTTGACTGGTTCGAGAACTATTTTACCATTTCGGATGCCACAGTGATGTTGATGCAGAGTGATGATATGTTCTCCTCTGTGGTCGGATGTGAGGCTGCCCATGAGCCAGGTAGTTATTGGAACTATTCATCCGGTGATGCAAACCTGTTATCAGGACTGGTCAGAAAGGCTATAGGAAATGATAATGAGTACTATGGCTATGTTTATTCCCATCTTTTCCATCGAATTGGTATGCTGAATACAGTGGTCGAAACCGACGCCAGCGGAATGTTTGTAGCTTCTTCATTCAGTTATGGTTCTACCCGGGACTGGGCCCGTTTTGGAATGCTCTTCCTGAATAACGGAATTTTTGAGGGGGATACTATCCTTGTCCCGGAGTGGGTGGAGTATATGAAAACAGCAGCACCGGCATCCGATGGGACTTATGCTGCCACGTTCTGGCTAAAGGAATCCGATATGGAGAATGCCCTGGTGGATGTACCGGACGATATCTTCTTTGCAGATGGTTTTCTGGGTCAGCGGGTCTATGTGATCCCGTCCAAAAAGCTGGTGGTGGTACGTATGGGATACAGCCTGAAAGATTTCAGCCTAAATGATTTTTTAAGAGATATTATTGCAACCCTTCCCGGGTAATAACCTTTCACAGTCAACTTTCACCTCTCAGCAAACCTACTGAAGTTTAATTGAGCCTCTCAGGGGACTCGAACCCCCGACCTGTTCATTACGAATGAACTGCTCTACCAGCTGAGCTAAAGAGGCAACGAAGTTGGAAAGGTAAAAAGAAAATCGCAATCAAAGGAACTGAGGTGCATGTCAATAAACGAACCGAGGTTCAGCTGGAGTTCAGTTGTTTTGGCTGGCAAGGGCCTTTTTTACTTCCTGTATATGCTGATAACCTTCATGTTTATAGCGAGGTCTTAATTCCCATGCATCTGTGAGAACTTTCAGTGCCTCTTCATACCTGCCCTGCTTATACAAGCCCCACCCTTTTGTGTCTAAATAATACCAATTGTCAGGTCTGTGCTCCAATGCTCTTTGAACAAGGTCCATTCCTTCATTTACATTGATGTCATTATTGACCAGGAACCAGGCCAGATCACTCATTCTTGAAGGATTCCGGGGATCTAATTCAAGAGCCAGGCGATAACTTAATTCTGCCTTATCAAATAGATTTGCTCCTGTATAGATAGTTCCAACACCCGAAAGTATTCTGGCTTCAGACCACAGGTCCTCACTTCTTCTTATAGATATATATTTTTTTAAGAAAATCTCTGCTTTATCTAAATCTCCCTGTGAAAAAGCACAAATGGCTTGACGTCGTATTATGAATGGATGATCAGGAAATATGCTTAAGCCCAATTCATACACCTCTTTTTCTCTTTTATGTTCATTGACTTTATGATACGAATTTCCCAGAACAGAATATATCCATATATTCCGAAAATTGGTCCCCCACTTTTCATGAATTTTCAGGGCTTTTTCACAAGAAATTGCAGCCTCTTCATAATCATGGAGTTTTTGATAATATGCTAATCCAAGCAAGTACCAGTAAGTAGTATTCAGTTCATCAATCTCCAGAATTTGTTTAAGATATTTGATCTCCTCATTGGGCATTCCAAAATAATATGCATGGAGGTGATCTATCTTTAATTTTTCTATTATAGGCAATTCATCCCTCTCTTTATAAGCCATATTGCACCACTTCTTTGAGAGATTATCATTTCCAGAAAGAGAGTAGGTAAAAGAGAGGGTTACATACGCATTAATAAAGCCGGAATCGGTTTTTATTGCTTTAGAAAGCCATTCGATAGCTGCCTGGAAATCTAAACCCATAAATGCATCCCATCCGTGAATATAATACTCAAAAGCTTCAGATGAATTTGTAATATAAGTTCCATGAAAAGCAGGTGAATCATACTCTTCAATAAGCTTTTTGATTTCAAGATAATTTTTTATCAGTGCGGACAGGGAGTCGGCCATGGAGAAAATATCATCTTCACTGTTCAGGTCTACCTCGTACGTTTTATATATCTCTTCTGTTTCAGCATCCACCAATTGAGCATTCACCCGGATCTTATTTCCAGCCTTGAGTATGTTACCGAGAATAAATGTTTTTGTTTCAAGTTTTATTGCCACCTCACTGGCTACTGTGGGGGTGATAGAGGCATAGCTCAAATCTCTTTCACTCTCAAGTATAGTATACATGGCCTGATACTGGCGGACTGATAACTCCTCTGAATTTGATAACGTAGCGATAAGAAGATTTTGAAAGCCACCCTGCCAAACATTATAAAGTGTATCTCCGGTATGATTTTCAAAAGGCATAACAGCTATAGAAATCTTACCGTCCGGATCCCTGATCCCCTCAAACTTATCTTTCTTGAATATTTTGGGATAGATAAGAATACAAACTACCACAATCAGCAAAGCAATGACCCCATTACTTATTCTCAGCCCTCTTTTCACAGGCTCTGGAGTTGGCTCTCTCTTCTTTGCAAGCTGAACAGGTTCAGTTTTCTTCACCCCTTCAGGAGTGACATCAAAGATCCAGGATAGGATGATGGTAATGAGAAATCCGACAATCAGCAAAATAATGATGAAAGTGACCGTCCAATCCGGCAGTCCCAGCCTGGGTAATATAATATCTCCTGCTTCTATGATAATAAAAGCCGTAGCCGCGTACATGGCCATCACCTTGATAACCTTTCGGCGTTTCAACTCCTGCCAGAATTGGACGAGTTTATTAGCCTTTTTATCACTCATTCAAATAATGTTTTACTAACCATTCAACTGCTCCCCTGCAACCTGGCTCCTCCCTAAAATAACCCACCCGGTTATTTCTTCACGGTCGGCCCCCTGCCAGAATAGGGAAAGCTTATTTGGATTGTAGGGCATTCAGGATTGAGGTTGGTTATAGGCAAGTTACGATCTATTGGCTTATGAGTCAAATCGACAAATCCCATTCATTTCTCCTGAATAAGTCGGCAGGGAAATTATAATCACTTTTCAGAGTAAACTGCAGATGGTAATTTATTTACTTTACAGAATCACCATCAAAATTGATTATGAAACTCCCGAGAACATATTACAATCCTTTGTCCCTGTTTGGAAGTATACTGGCGAGTGTATGCGCTCTGATCATACTCTTCTTTATGATAGCCATGACCCTGTTTGATACTGGTGAATCTGGATCTTACGTTGGCATATTCATATATATAGTACTGCCTGTTTTCCTGATTATAGGACTTATCCTGATCCCCATTGGAATGTCAAGAAGGTCAAAGAGAATAAAGCGTGAGGGAGCAGAAAGCAAAGTAGCAAAGATTATTCTGGATCTAAGCGATCAGAGGCACTGGAATGCCATAGGGATTTTTATATTAGTGACTGTTCTATTCCTAGTATTAACAGGAATAGGGAGTTACAAGGCATTTCATTATACTGAATCTAACGAATTTTGCGGAACCCTATGCCACAGTGTGATGGAACCTGAATGGGTTGCTTATCAGGAATCTGCACATTCAAAGGTGACCTGTGTGGAGTGTCATGTTGGTGAAGGTGCAGGGTGGTATGTGAAGAGCAAACTTTCTGGATTATACCAGGTGTATTCAGTAACGTTCAATAAGTATCCCACCCCCATTGAAACCCCCCTTCATAGCTTGAGACCTGCTCGCGAAACCTGTGAGGAGTGCCACTGGCCCGAAAAGTTTTACTCCCATCGGCTGAGAAATGAAAAGCATTTTCTGGCAGATTCAGGAAATACAGAATGGAATATTCAGCTTAAAATGAAGATCGGGTCGGACCATATTGCTCAGGGATTGGTGGAAGGCATTCACTGGCATGTGAACCCTGATGTGAAAATAGATTATATAGCATCTTCTTTCAAGAGAGAGTTCTTGCCCTGGGTGAGATACGTCAATAGTGCAACTGGTGACACTGTCATATATCAGGATATTTATGAAACGTTGGAGCAAGATGCGCTGGATACATTGGAAATGAGGGAGATGGATTGTCTGGATTGTCACAACCGACCCTCCCATCAATATCTTCCTCCGCAGGAGTTTACTGATGAATTGATGGCTGCCGGCAGGATCCCTGCTGAGCTTCCTGAAGTGAAATCTCTGGCCATGCAAGTATTTAATAATGAATTTAGTGATCGGGATACTGGAAGAATTATCATTATGGAGAGTATAAAGGAGTTTTACGAGACAAGTTATCCGGAACTTGTGGATGAGAATCCGCAATTGATCGATCAGGCCATTGATGGTTTTTTGGCAGGATATTCAAAGAATATTTTTCCAGAGATGAAAGCCAACTGGGATGCCTACCCAACTCATATTGGTCATAGTGAATACAATGGATGCTTCAGATGCCACAACGGAAATCATGAAAGTGAGGATGGCCAGGTAATATCAAGGGATTGTAATCTATGCCACACGATCCTTGCACAAGGGACTACTGATAATTACGAAACCACAACCGTCGATAAATCACTTGAATTCAGACATCCGGTAGATATTGAGGAAGCCTGGAAAGAGATGGCTTGTACCGATTGTCACAGGTACCTTTATTAAGATTTCGATTCTGGTTTATTGGCAATTCCAACGCAGGCGATTCGTTTTGCCATGCCCTTAAAAATGAAAAAGTGGATAGGCATGAGTAGATACCAGTACCAGCGGCCCAATACACCTTTTGGCCTGTAAGTGGCTACCTGATGAAGTGTTAAGTTCTCTTTAATGGAAAACTCCAGCCAGGCTTCTCCCGGTAATTTCATCTCTGCATAAAGTAAAAGACGGCGTTTTTCCTTATCTGCAAGCAATACCCTCCAGAAATCCAATGCATCTCCTGCATGAATTTCATGAAGGTTGGTCCTTCCCCGTCTGATCCCAATCCCCCCGGATAGTTTGTCCAGAAATCCCCTGATATTCCAAATCCAGGTAACATAATACCAACCCGTTTCACCCCCAATGGACCATATTCTGTCCATCACCTTATCAATACTTACTATATCTTGTTCCTGGACATCACGGTATACTCCAAACTTTGGAACCTGGACAAACTCATGAACATCTTTATTTAACCTTCCACTGATCAATGAGTCCTTCCAGGTCGATACCACATCGTTCTGTTCCAACTTTGTAAATGCCATACCGATGGCCTTCTTATAGGGAATAAGTTCAATTCCAAATTGTTCAGTGAGATTATTCGCTGTTCCCACCACCTCTACTTTCATACTATCCACCAGATTCGCGGCAAGTTTGTAGGAGACGGCTGTCACAAAGAATAGCCAGAAAGCTGACAATCTACTGGTCATAAATGGAATAGGGATAATTTTTCGCTTCAAACCTCTTACTTCGGCATATTGAAGAAGCATATCCTTGTAAGTCAGTATATCGGGCCCCCCAATATCATATCGTTTGTTGTAGCAACTTTTGTCGAAAATGGTAGCAGAGAGGAACGCCATCACATTCCGGATAGCGATGGGTTGAGATTTGGTTAATGCCCACTTTGGAGCTAACATCACAGGCATTTTTTCCGAGAGGTCCCGTATGATCTCAAAAGATGCGCTTCCAGATCCAACAATGATACCGGCCCTGAGTACGGTGTAATTATAATTACCTTCAGCAAGAATCTCTTCGACATTCTTTCTTGATTCAAGGTGTTTGGAAAGCTCTTCCGAATTCACAATCCCACTGAGGTAAACCACATGTTGCACATTGGTCACATCCATGTAATCCCTGAAGTTCTTTGCAGCCTGAGCTTCGAGATCAGTAAAATTTTTAATGGATTGGGACATGGAATGAATCAGGTAAAAGGCCCCGTCTATATCTTTGGGAAGTGTTTCAAAGTCAGGTGGATTCAGGAAATCGATTTCCAGAAAACTCACCTTACGTATCACAGATTCCGGCAATGAGATTCGATCCAGGTCCCTGACCACACAGATTACTTCATAGTTTTTTTCGACCAATCTTCGGACCAGTCGTTTCCCAATATAACCAGATGCTCCTGTTAACAGAATTTCATTAAGTAAATTCTTTGAATATAGTCTAATTTACTGAAACGGATTATTAACCTACAAAAGATACCTTTGCAGGATGGGTCATTTCGATGTGATAGTGGTGGGAGCAGGTCCTGCCGGTCTGCTGGCAGCAGGTAGTGCCGCTGCACAGGGCGACAAAGTTCTGATCCTGGAAAAAATGAGGCAGGAGGGGCGCAAACTGTTAATTACGGGCAAAGGGCGATGCAACATCACCAATGATTCAGCTGTGGTTGACTTTATTCAGCACGTATATCCCAATGGCCGTTTCCTGCGAAATGCTTTTACACATTTCTTTTCACAAGATATTATTGAATTGCTCCAAAATTACGGGGTAAATGTATCGTGTGAACGGGGTGGACGATACTTTCCTTCCAGCAACAGATCGGCAGAGGTGTTAGCAGCACTCCTGAAGTGGGTCCATGAAATGAAAGTGGAGATACGCTGTGGTCACCGGGTTGAAAAACTGATTGTTAAAAGCAATACCATCCAGGGCCTTCAGGCAAACGGTCAAATATTTAAAACAAAGAGTGTAATTCTGGCAACCGGAGGCAAATCCTATCCTGCCACAGGATCAAATGGAGAGGGTTACCAACTGGCCAGAGAGGTGGGTCATTCAATTGAAAGGATCAGACCTTCACTTGTACCTATAGAAACAGGAGGTGATGTTGCACAAAAATTACAAGGACTTACACTGAAAAATGTAAGGGCTGTGGTCTGGGTAAATGAGAGGAAGATGGGTGAAGAGTTCGGTGAGATGATCTTTACACATTTCGGCCTGTCCGGGCCAATTATCCTATCCTTGAGCAGAATTGTTGTGGATGCATTGCATAAGAAGAGCAAGGTGGAAGTTACCATTGACCTGAAACCTGCTCTTGACGAGAAAAAACTCGATATGCGTTTACTTCGCGATTTGAATGAATTCGGAAAGAGGAAAATCTCAAATATTTTCCGCGACTGGTTGCCCTCCTCAATGGTTCCTGTTTTTCTTGATATTCTTGGAATAGATCCGGAGAAAGAGGGCCATCAAATTTCATCAAAGGAGAGGAAACAGATCCGGCACCTCCTTAAAAATTTCCGTTTTAGGATCACCAATCATCGCTCATTTAAAGAGGCCATAATCACAGCTGGAGGCGTTTCCACCCTTGAAATATCTTCTAAAACAATGGAATCGAAACTGGTATCGGGCCTCTATTTTGCAGGAGAGATGATCGATCTGGATGCTGAAACGGGTGGGTACAACCTGCAAATTGCATATTCCACCGGGTGGTTGGCCGGCAAATCATCTATGAATAACCGTTGATGACCATGGGTATAGCCTCAATAACCTCTGTTTTTTGATGGATCTCTGAGCTGATATCAGGCAAATTACAGTTCACTATTTTGCCTGGCCAGTACCTTTTCGGCTTCCTGGAGGTGTTGATATATCTCAGGAGTATATGCACCCCTTAATTCCCATGATTGTTGAAGGATCTTCAGGGCCTCTTCATATTTTCCCTGTTTATACAACCCCCATCCCCAGGTATCAAGCATATTTGAATCATCGGGTATTTCTTCCACTACTTTTTCAACCAAGTCTACCCCTTCATCAATATCAATATCATTATCGCAGCACTTCTTGCATGTTCCGGTTGTATTTCCCCCTTCATTGCCTTTTGAGGCTCTGTTTTTTTAATACCCTCCGGAGTGAAATCAAATATCCAGGAAAAAATGATTGTAATGGGTAAACCGATTGCGAATAGGATGATGACCAGTTTCGGTAACCATTCGGGCAGGTTCAATGGATCGGAGATATTATTGGTTCCCTCTAAAATGATGAATGCTGAAGCTAAATAAGCGATGGTAGAACGAATAACTTTCCTGCGCTTTAGTTCCTGCCAGAACCTGTAAGGGTTGAATTGCTTATTAGCCATTCAAATGAAAATGCAATGTTGAAATATTAAAGTTAGGCCATTCAGTTATGAAAGTCAAGGATGCCCAGGTTGGACATAACCCAAAATTTAGCCAAAGCCAATGCCCAGGTGATGGTACACCTCCTCAAAAATAATCTCCAAGGGTAATTTCGGTGGTAACGTCGTCCACTGTCATGTCAGCAACGTTGTCACATTCCCCTTCACCATAATTGATATAAATTGAAGATTCTCCTTCGACTTCAATTGTTATGCTTCCGGATACCGGGAACCTGGCACATTTTTTATAATGTAGATCGTCTGTGATTGTAACTGTGAATGAATTACCATCGAAATTAACCCCACTTGCACCTCCGCCTACCATATATTCGTCATCGGCAGCAATAAAGGTTTCATATCCGGCAATCATTTCTACAGTGCGATTGCTCTCCCAGGTCATCGTAGCCGTATCGGCCTTTGAATAGCTTGCATCCAGAGAACTGCGTTCAAAAGTAAGGTTCTGCAGATCATTGAATCCCGTGTTTAAAATAGTACGGGTCCCTTCCAGCTTATTTCCATTGATAGAAAAGTCTTCGAAAGTTATCGTTCTCGAAGATCCTTCATTTTTCCAGAAATCTGTCAGAACAACAGTCACGGAACCTGATTTTGTGTTCCCAAAGCAATCTACACACTCCTCGTCTGTATAGGCGAAGGTCCAGGAACGTGGCCAGAACTCACCATTGTCATTTTCATGAACTGTTACTTCAAAACATGGTCCAAATTCAAGTTCGGTGGCTGACTTTAATGTGATTTCTGTAGTGGCATCATCTAAATCATTAAGATCCAAAATCCCCAACAATGCAGTATAATCTGTTACTGTTGTGAGATCATTACTGGGATTTTCAGTCACGTTTTTATCACAGGAAGAGAACGAAAAGCTAATAGCTAAAATGCTCATTATAAAGAAAGAAGTTTTTAATTTTTTCATGACGCTAATTTTTAAGTTAAACATTACCTGACTTGGGATAATCAACTTGTATCCACTCTTTTTATCAACGATGTAAAATTACAGCATTGCAAAAAGTATTATTTACAAGATTTTGTAAAAGTTGTATATAATCAGGTAAAAATGATTTGAACCAGCCTCTCATTATTCTGGTTCTTCGCAGGATAGATCATTTGAAGTACCTGCTTAATCTTTAAACTGATTTTGGTGAAGGTATGTCAAATTCAGCCCTGCGGGGATCAGCAAGCAATCGGTTGGCTTCCACTGAATGGTCCCCGACAAAATGTTCTGCTTCACCATCAAATTCCAGCCAGGGTCCAACCACATATTCGGCTTTGTCTTCCGGTACGCCCATGCCATCGCGTGCAATGGTGTGTACTTTCATAAATTCTTCATAAGCTACTTTATTGTCACCAAACTTACCTGCTTTGGCATTGAAAGGTACTTTTTTACCCAGTCGGTATGAAGTATTCATCAGGTGGCCTAGTGTGCAACTGAAATGGGCATCACGCATATTTCCATTGGCCATTGATGGGTCATTTGCACGGCATGCAGCAACGAAGCTACCATAAGAACCGCCCGGTCTAATCTCTACTTCTTTGATTGGTACATTCCGGGGTTCACTGCCGTTGTGAGGTATATACTCCCCATTACTAAGCCTGCCACCGTCCTCAAAATAGAACCGGTTTGTAACTTCTCTTTCGTATCCTTCGTAGTTAACATTTCTCACATTGAAAAATACTTGTTGCCCGTTTGCAAATTCGGCCAGCGCAAACATGGTGTTGGGTGTTTCTCCCTGATCTTCCCATGAGAACCTTCCCCCAATGGCCATCACACGAACTGGATGTGTATTTTCAACTTCAGGATCAAGTGCCCAGTATGCCACATCAAGTTGATGGGTTCCCTGGTTGTTCAATTCTCCATTTCCAACTCCCCAGAGCCAATGCCAGTTGTAATGTACCAGGTTTTTATGGTACTTATCAATAATGGCAGGTCCTTTCCAAAGGTTCCAGTCCAAGTAGTCAGGGGGGGGCGAGTAGGATTCAAAGCCAATACCTTCGCGTGGTTTACAGGCAAATCCATGAGATACCACCATTTTGCCATATTTCCCGGAGCGAACATCGGATACTTGCCTGGCCCACTTGGGATCGCTGCGTCGTTGGGTACCATGCTGAACAACTATTCCGTATTTTTCTGCAGCCGCCAGTGCCACACGACCTTCATAAATATCATGGCTTGCAGGTTTCTCCACATAGCAGTGTTTTTTTGCCTGTGCAGCCCAAATTACCATCAATGAGTGCCAACTGTTGGGAGTTGCCACACTAATGGCATCTATATTTTTATCGTCAAGTACATGACGTACATCCGTAACCCCTTTTACACCGGAACTAAGGCCCTCTTTTTCACGCAACTGATTTACCCGATTCTCAAGTACCAAACTGTCTGGATCAACAAGATAAGCGACCTCCACATTTTCTTGTCCGCCAAATCCATTGATATGACTTTTACCACGGCCATTTACCCCGCAAACAGCAATCCGGAAACGGTCATTGGCTCCAATAATTGAAGCATAAGATTTCGCACTGAACCCCATTCCTCCTATAGTCAGGCCTGCTGTGCCGAGAACGCTTTTTTTAATGAAATCCCTTCGGTGTGTCATGATAGTTGGTTTTAGGACTCTTTTTCAAGAGGAGTTATTTTTTGTTGTATAAATCGAGGCTTAAAATAACAATAAAAAGGGGGTTCTACTACCATTTTTGTGGGTAGTTTATTATATCAACCTTAATAAATATTCCTTTGTTAGATTTTAGATGAATAATGACTAAAGCACAAAGACCTAAGCGAGAATGAAATAATGACAACTTAAGGTCTTCTGCCAATC
>JAUVKN010000160.1 GCA_030596245.1 Bacteroidia bacterium
GATCCATACAATTTGTTTTGCAAAATTCCGAAGTCCAATCCCATATTTAAAGTGGTTTTTGATTCCCAATGGAGGTTTGTATTTGAACGTTCAGTTTGAATGGCCCCTTCATGAATATTTCCTCCAAATACATAATATAATCCTTCATAGGGGCCATCGTGATCAATTGTAGGGATCCAGTCATAGGCCCCTAACACTCCCTGATCTCCATTGCTTCCATAACTCACCCTGAATTTCAGATCACTGATTGTAGCCTTCACTGGCTGAAAAAAACTTTCATTGCTGATCCGCCATCCAAACGACACCGAGGGAAAGAAACCCCACTTATAGTTAGGTCCGAACTTTGATGATCCATCCCTCCTTATATTAGACTGGAACAGGTACCGGTCATCATAATTGTAATTGATCCTTCCTAGATAAGAGATGATATGTACTTCATACTCCCTGCCCCACATATTATTTTGAACCGTGCCAAGGTCAATCTGCCATTTACCATCCACTGCCTGGTCATACACCTCATTACCCAAATAATACATCTTGCTGTTTTCCACTGTACTCCCAAGAAGAACTTCCAAATTGTGTTTTCCGAGGTTCAGATTGTAGGTAAGGGTATTCTCAAAACTGAGATTGGTACGTTCGTTGCGATTCTCAGACAGCAGGTCATCCCGACGTGTTTCAACTGACAGATAACGCATTGTAACCGCTTGATCTTTATACTTACTACGTCCATTCCAGTGATCGATACCCAAATTTGTCTTGAAATGGAGACCCTTTAAAATCTCAAACCTCGCAAACAGGTTTCCAAGGATCCTGTTGTGATTTTCCATATTATCGATTGATTCCTGGATAGCCACCGGATTGGTTGCATAGGTGGGATACATAACATTTCCATAGCCATACCCACCCCTGCCACTGACTTCATCAGGATCATAGACCGGTATTACAGGTGGCATGGCAAGGGCGTTTGAAAATGATCCTCCGTTGGTGTGTTTCTGCTCAGCGCGAATAAATGAGAAATTCTCTCCGACTGTTAACCTTCCTTTGGTAGTTTCAGAATTTACCCTGAATGTTAATCTATTATACCATGGCCCTTTTAATACCCCTTCGTTGGCGTAATAACCGGCACCAATCATATATTTACTGTTTTTTGATCCACCTGCAATGGAGAGATTGTAATTCTGTACTTTCCCTGTCTGGAAGATGGCATCCTGCCAATCGGTATCCGGTATTGTATCTCCGGTAACTGGCCGGCCAAGCCACTCTTCACCTCCATTGATGTATCCAAGTTGATTATAATAGAGATACTCGGTTGAATTCATCATATCCAGTTTTTTGGAAAGTTCCTGAAAACCATAGCTCGCGGAAAAATCAATTTTCGCTGGTCCTTCCGATCCTTTTTTAGTCGTAATAATAACCACACCATTTGAACCGCGCGAACCATAAATGGCCGCAGCTGAAGCATCTTTCAGGATTTGAATGGATTCAATATCTGCAGTGTTGATACTGTTGGCATCATTCAGGATCAACCCATCGATCACATAAAGTGGTCCAGCATTCGAGAAAGAACCGATACCGCGTATTTTTACTTCAGCCCAACTTCCGGGTGCTCCGGTTGTCTTCACAGAAACCCCGGCTACCTGTCCCTGCAGCGCTTCAGCAACCCCGGAGGTTTGTAATTTATTCATTTCATCCACATCCACTACGCCCACAGCACCGGTGAGGTCCCTTTTTTTCTGGGTCCCGTAACCAATGACAATGACCTCATCCAAACTTTGAATATCTGCTGAAAGGGATACGTCAATCCTTATTTGATCTTCCACCGGAATTCGTTGGGTATGAAATCCCACATAGGAGAATAACAATACTGTTCCCTCCCTGTCCGGGATCTCAATCGTGTAATTTCCATATAGATCTGTTACCGTTCCCACATTCCTTCCCTCGATTTGTATATTCACCCCGGGAAGTGTTTCTCCTGTTTCAGCATCCACAATTACACCACTTACACTTGGATTTTGATTCGACTGCCGCACAGAAGATTCCCCAGCTATGGGAAGAATCACGATGGTCCTCTCACTGATTCTGTATGTAAGTGACTGGTCAGTTAAAATCTCATCGAGAACTTCTGTAATCAGCGCATTCACAAATGCCTGATTGTATTCCCGGGTAAGATCAAGCTCCTCATCTTTATAAAAAAAGGAGTACTCTGAGACAGTTTCGATTCTTGAAAGCGCCTCTTTTATATTAACATTTTCCAATGCAAGGTTTAAACGATTTCCCTGAGAAAAAGCAGTTGTAGCAAATAGTGTAAATACAAAAGCCAGCAAAGCAAATTTCTTCATATCGCTAGTTTAGTTAGTTTATTATTTCAACCTATAATGGTTATCTAATTAATCCGTTTGTCAATAGTAATTTCCCTGAACTCCTTCCTTTTATATTCGATCGGAGTAGTTATTTTTATCACGTCAAGCACCTGCCAGACAGTCTCTTCATTCTTAAAATATCCAGAATAGTATACATTATTAAGGGACTGGTCATTTAAAGTGATCTTTACATCGTACCATCTTTCAAGTCTTCTTGCAAGTTCCTTGAAAGGAACATTATCAAAATAGAATCTATTCTCTTTCCACATAGCAGCCTGTCTGACCTGTCCTTTTGATTTTACCAGGTAATTACTTGAATAGACGATCCGTTCACCAGGCTTAAGCTGTATGGATTGTTTGCCCTTTTTAATAGTCACTACTCCTTCGACAAGGGTGGTCTCTGTCCGGTTAAAATCCTTATAGGCCATCACATTAAACTCAGTTCCTTTCACTTCGACGTTATAATCGGGACATTGAACAACAAATCTTGAATTTCCCTGATTCTTCACATCAAAGTAGGCTTCACCTTGCAGTTTAACAATCCTATTTCTAAGTGAATTGAAATCTGATGGGAATGAAATTGTAGTTTCTGAATTCAACCATACGACGGAACTGTCGGGAAGGATAATCCTGGCTTTTTGCCCGGCGACAGTTTCAGCCTGAACCCATTGTGAATCAATAGACAATTTTTTGAAATCGGAAATACGATCATTCAAAATGAAGGAAAATATCAAACCAACGACCAATATTGCCACAATCTTTATAAACTGATTACGTGTAATATTCAGGGTTTTTGAACCCCATGTGCGATCTGAATTTAATTGATAATCGTTTATACTTTCCCGTAGCTGACGTTTCGTCTTCAAAGCAGTCCAACTTTTCTCAAGTTGACCCTCTTTTTTCGGGTTCCAGGTTGTCCTGTATTTTTGAAAATAAAGCTCATTTTTTTGATCTTCGTTTAGCCAATTCAACAATGAATTACAACCGAACTCATCAAGAATCCCTTCAAGATACTCCTGAATTAGTTTTTCAATCTCCTGTTTCCGGTGATCCTTCATTGCGAATAATTGGATTAAAACGATAAGGGTTATCAATAGTATAACAACTGTAAGTTGAATTACCCTACCTGGTAAGTGAAAATAAACTCAGTTCAGATTACCCAGGATGAGAGCAACAAGCTGAATTGAGGCAAATAGCGGAAATTCTTTCTTAAATGCACTCAATGCACGACTCATGTGTTTTTCTACTGCTTTCAGTGAAATATTCAGGAAATTGGCAATCTCCTTGTTCTTCAGACCGTTTATTCTACTTAAAACAAATACCTCCTGGCATTTATCAGGCAAGGTATCCAACGTCAAATTGATCCTCTCTTCCAGCTCCTTTTCAATTAACAGGAACGGTTCATCTCTGACAAATTCAATTCTGTAAAGCTCCTCCCAGCGACATGTATCTGCAATATCAGCATTCTTGTTTTCTACCACCTTAAGATGCTTAATATGATTAAGGCATAGGTTTCGGATCATTTTAAACACAAGAGCATCCACAGCAGTGAAGGTGATTTCAGATCTGATTTCCCATACCTTCAGAAAGACTTCATGAACAATATCCTGGGAAAGCTTCTCATTTTTTGTGAACTGAAATGAGAAATTGAACAAACGTTGGTAAAGCCGCTTGTACAATGCTTCGAACTGTTCTTCACCCATTTGCCCCTTATTTGTATATGCCTTGCTATTGCTCATACATCAGTCATCCAATCTCAATATTCCCCATCTCTGAGATCGCTTTAGAAAGAATTTAAAAACGAGTTCAAATTAGTTATTTGATTCAATAATGTCAAGGTGTATGAAATTATTGGACATCGTTAGTTTGCCGATAGCAAAGATGCGATAGTGAAAACATGGTGCCTTCATCTGTGTTCGATCCTGCAATAGATGGTCTGCTTTGTTGCAATACAGATCCAACGGATAGATTTCCTGATCCGCCGGTAAATCCACCACCATGGATCCAGAACATTACCGGTAACTTTTCGTTGGATTTTTTAGCAGGGGTCCATATATTCAGGAATAGACAATCTTCGCTTAATGATTCATCACTATCATCGATCTCCTTGAGGTAAGCATTGTATATCATATAGACGGCACAGGTAATAATCTCTTCTGTTGAAGGATATTCTTTGAAGATAAACCTTAAATTTGGGGGCTGTTATATAGGGTATAATCTCTATTTATTGTTTTTAGTTGTAATACTGATATTTAATATGCCACTAAATACTACAGAACAGCAGCTTAAAAAAAGCAATAAAAAACTTTATACATTTGTCAGATGGCAGATATCAAAAGAAATGTAGCCGGCTACTTGTTGCAATGTAAAGCAATAATACTGGAACCTACAAAACCCTTCATTTGGGCCTCTGGCTGGCACTCTCCCATCTATTGTGACAACCGTGTTACCCTCTCGTACCCGGAGATCCGAACTTTAATCAGAGAGGCGTTTGTAAAGATCATTGGGGATCATTTCCAATCTCCGGATTTGATCGCAGGAGTGGCTACCGGAGCCATAGCACAGGGAGTACTTGTAGCAGAGGAGATGGATCTTCCATTCGTTTATGTAAGATCCTCGGCCAAGGGACATGGACGCAAAAATATGGTGGAAGGAAGGCTTTCACCCGGACAGAAAGTGGTGGTAGTGGAAGACCTGGTGAGTACAGGTGGCAGCTCCCTTAAAGCTGTAGAAGCTTTGCGGGAAGCGGGGGCGGAAGTTACGGGTATGGTGGCCATATTCTCCTACGGTTTTCAGGTAGCCGTTGACAATTTCCGCAACGCGGGCATCGAACTGATCACCCTGACCGATTACCATACCCTGATCCAACGGGCGGTCGATTCGGGTGACATTCAACAAGAGCAGGTAACCATGCTGCAGCAATGGCGAGAGGATCCCTCCACATGGAACAGATAGCAAGAGCAACCTTTGAAAAAAATTCAGACAGTGAAGATTGAAAGTAAAATAGGAAAATCCAGTCACAGTGACCAGCAGATCTATGGTTTCATTACAGATTTTAATAATTTCCAAACCCTTTTGCCGAAAGGAAAAGTGAGTGGATGGGAATCTTCCGGGGATCACTGCAGCTTTCAAGTGGATCCATTAGGAAGGACCGGCTTACAGATCATCGAAAAGTCTCCATATTCAGTAGTGAAAATCGCCTCCATACCAGAGTTTTCCAGATATCAGTTCTCCATAAGGATCCAGCTAAAACAGGTAGCTGAGAATGATACCAGGATCAAAATTACGGTTGAACCCCACGTCAACAAAATGCTGTTGCCGATGCTCAAAGCTCCTCTAAAGCTATTTGTGAACGGCCTCATCGATAAAATGGAAGGATATAGTTTTTAACTCGCTACGCTCGTGTTATTGGTTAAATGTTAGGAGAGTTAATTCGGGTTAATTTCAGACTTTCAAACTTTACGACTTTCAGACTTTCAAACTAATCTCCTGATGGCTGAAGGTCTGGATCCGGTCCTCGATTTCAACCAGAAGCTCACCGTAGTTGTTTACGCCCCGGATCATGCCGGCGTGCGCTTCTCCACCCACCATGAAGGAAGCAGGTTGGTTGAGCATATGCAATCGGTCAATGTACTCCCGCTCCAGAACTTCTCCATCTCCCTCTTTCAGCAATTTGTACCTGTCCAAAATCTTCTCCAACACTGTCTCAGCCATACCGATTGGATCGGTAGTGATCCCCTTCTCCAGGGTCAGGGATGTCGCACTGATTGGAAAGTCAGGGAAGACCAATTGGTTCAGGTTCAATCCAATCCCTATGATGCTGTAGGAGAGGTTTCCACCACTAATTGCATGTTCGATAAGGATCCCGGCAATTTTTCCCCGGCTGGTAAGAATATCATTGGGCCATTTGATGACGGACTCCACTCCCACCGATTCCAGGGTATCACAAATGGCCAGCGATGCAACTCTGGAGAGCTGAAATTGTTCTGAAGCTGACAAAAATGCAGGGTACAGGAGCAAACTCATCAACAGGTTCTCCCCCTTCCGACTATGCCATGAATGGCTCCCCTGCCCCCTTCCATGCTCCTGATATTCAGCAATTACTACCAATTCCTCAACGCCTTTCCCCTCTTTGATCAGCTCTGCAATATAGGAATTGGTCGAACCTGTTTTGTCAAGTTTGATCCATTTTACATCCATGGTACAGTTTTTGTCAATTATCCCTCCTGAAGCGTCCCCAATTTACGAAATAGTAACATCTAAAATCATTACCTTTGTCAACAAAAAGGCAGATGGCAGAAAGCAAGTCTTTGAATTTAGAGGAGAATCACCAGTTGATTATTGAGGCCATACAGGAGAAAAAGGGACACCAGATCGTAACCATAGATCTTTCAAAGATTGAAAATTCCATCTGCGATCGTTTCATCATTTGTCACGGAGAATCAGTTACCCAGGTGCAAGCCATCACGGAATCCATTGAGAAGAAGATGAAAGAGGAAGCACGAATAAGGGCGCACCATGTGGAAGGCCTCCAAAACAGCCAGTGGGTCCTGCTGGATTTTTTTGACATCCTTGTCCACGTATTCCAGGAGGAATACAGGTCCTTCTATAAACTGGAAGAGCTATGGGCAGACGGTGAAGTGATGAGTTTGGATAAAGCATTGTAAAAAAGAATTTATGACAGATAAAAAAAGTAATCCAGGTAAATTCCCGGGAGGTAACCTTGGAAACAAGCCCGGTGGCCCCATTAAACCCAAATTCAATTCCTATTGGATCATCGGGATTATCCTGGTAGCAATGATCGGAATTCAATTCCTCAGTGCGAGTGGTGGATTGAAGGAGATCGACTCCAACCGATTTTTTCAGATTCTTCAGAAAGGAGACATCGAAAAAATAATCATTGTAAATAAAGAGAAGGTTGAGATCTATATCAAGCCCGAAAGACTTACAGATGCTGAGTATGAAGATGTGAAATCTCAGAAATCCAATACGATGCTCGGGCAATCTTTACCCCAGTACTTTTTTAATATCATCAGTCAGGATGTGTTCGTAGGGGAACTGAACAGGGTAATGAATGATTTGCCTCCCGAGAACCGACCCACCTATACCACGGCTACACGCCGCAACTATCTGGGCGAGATTATGCTTTGGGTTCTTCCATTTCTATTGATACTGGGAATCTGGATCTACATGCTTCGCCGGATGGGTGGAGGTGGAGGTGCCGGTGGTGGCAGCATCTTCAGTGTGGGTAAATCCAAAGCACAGATCTTTGACAAAGATACCACTGTGACGACCAACTTTCATGATGTTGCCGGTCTGGAAGAGGCCAAGGTAGAGATCAGGGAGATTGTTGAATTCCTGAAAAATCCTAAGAAATATACAGAACTGGGAGGCAAGATCCCCAAAGGCGCACTGCTGGTGGGACCTCCGGGTACCGGAAAAACCCTGCTGGCAAAAGCGGTGGCAGGGGAAGCAAACGTTCCCTTCTTCTCCATGTCAGGTTCAGACTTCGTTGAAATGTTCGTGGGTGTGGGTGCCTCAAGGGTAAGGGACCTGTTCAAACAAGCCAAAGAAAAAGCCCCATGTATTGTCTTTATCGATGAGATCGATGCTGTGGGTCGTGCCAGGGGTAGAAATCCCAACTTCGGTTCCAACGATGAGCGTGAAAACACCCTCAACCAGTTGCTCACAGAAATGGATGGATTCAGCAGCAACAGCGGGGTGATCATCCTTGCAGCTACCAACCGCGCAGATGTCTTGGATAAGGCATTGTTGCGAGCCGGCAGATTTGACCGCCAGATCCATGTGGAGTTGCCAGATCTGAATGAACGCAGGGCCATTTTCGAGGTTCACATGAAACCCATCAAAATTGACAAAACGGTGGATATAGAGTTCCTGTCAAAACAGACTCCCGGTTTCTCCGGGGCCGATATTGCCAACGTCTGCAACGAATCGGCTCTGATCGCCGCCAGGAAAGATAAGAAAATGGTGGATCGCCAGGACTTCCTTGATGCGGTGGACCGAATCATAGGTGGCCTGGAAAAGAAGAATAAGATCATCAAAGAGGAAGAGAAGCGAACCATTGCCTGGCATGAAGCAGGTCACGCGACCGTTAGCTGGTTGCTGGAACATGCCAATCCACTGGTGAAGGTGACCATCATACCCCGCGGCCGGGCCCTGGGCGCTGCCTGGTACCTGCCCGAGGAACGGCAAATCACTACCACCGAACAGATGCTTGATGAGATGTGTGCAACCCTGGGAGGCCGGGCTTCCGAAGAGGTCACCTTTCAGAGGATTTCCACAGGAGCCCTGAATGATCTGGAACGGGTAACCAAACAGGCATATGCTATGATCTCTTTCTTTGGGATGAGTGACAAGATTGGGAACCGCAGTTATTATGATTCCAGCGGACAACAGGATTTTGCATTCAACAAACCATATAGCGAAAAAACTGCCGAGACCATCGATGAGGAGGTAAAGGGACTCATTGACGTTCAATACGACAGGGCCAAAGCACTACTGAAAAAAAATAAGAAGGGATTGAAGGAATTGGCAGAGATCCTCCTGGAGAAGGAGGTGATCTTCAGTGAGGATCTGGAAAAAATATTCGGAAAGCGGAAATGGAGCAGTGTTGAAGCATTGCCATCCCGATCCAGCAATACTGAAAAGACCAAGCAAACCCCAAAGGCACCTCAGGAAAAAAAGGAGGAAACAAAAGAAGGAGAACCAAAGGCCCCTGAAAAACCGGAGACAGATAAAGAACCGAAGGATACCAAAGAACATAAAGCTACCAAAGAGCCGGAGGGTAACAAAGAACCAGAGGCTATAGCAGGTGATTTATTCGATCAGAAAACAGAAGATCAGAAAACAGAAAAGAAGAG
>JAUVKN010000244.1 GCA_030596245.1 Bacteroidia bacterium
TTTTGGGGAAAAGTAATCGAGGCTATAACGTTTTTTTTTTGTATAATTGATGGATCATTGATCTCATACCTCAAAAAACTAAAACACTCATGAAATTTGTTGTATCCAGTATGGAACTGTTGGGTCATTTACAGGCCATCAGTCGTGTGATCAGTAATAAAAACACGCTTCCAATTCTAGATAATTTCCTTTTCTCACTGGAGGATGGTTTACTGGAGATTACTGCGTCGGATCTTGAATCGACGCTGATCACCCAGGTCCAGCTGGAGAATACAGATGGTTCGGGAATTATTGCTGTCCCGGCTCGCATCCTGACCGATATACTGAAGGAGTTTCCCGATATTCCACTCACCTTTGAGATCAACAATGACAACCTGATGATCGTGATTCAGAGCGAGAACGGGAAGTTTTCCATCATGGGGCAAAATGGTGCCGAGTTTCCGCAAATGCCGGTGATCAAGGATGACCAGAAGCAACAATTGGAAATTGAGCAGGAAGTGTTGTTGACAGGGATTACCAAGTCGCTTTTTGCCACTGCAGACGATGAGCTACGTCCGGTCATGAATGGTATATTTCTGGAGCTGTCGCCGGATGACCTTACCTTTGTTGCTTCCGATGCACATAAGCTGGTCCGGTACAAGAGAACAGATGCCTCTGCCGGAAGCGCTTCAAGTTTTATTCTCCCTAAAAAACCCGCCTCTCTATTGAAGAATATCCTTCCAAGGGAGGAAAACAAAGTGGTGCTTGAGTTTGATGACCGGAATGCCTCTTTTACCCTTACCAATTATAAACTGGTTTGCAGGTTGGTAGAGGGCAACTATCCCAGTTACAATTCTGTGATCCCTACCGACAATCCTTATAAGATGAGCATTGACCGCCTGTCGTTTTACAATACCCTCAAAAGGGTATCTGTTTTTTCAAACCAGGCCAGTAACCTGGTAAAGCTGGCATTCACAGGCAACCAGTTGAATATTTCTGCACAGGATATCGATTTTTCCATCTCTGCCAACGAACGGCTCAGCTGTCAATACGAAGGAGAAGATATGGAGATCGGCTTCAAATCCACTTTCCTTATTGAGATCCTGGCCAACCTGTCATCGGACGATGTGGTACTGGAGATGAGTGATCCAACCCGTGCAGGGATCTTGCTTCCTGCTGCAGCAGAAAACGAGAGTGAGGATACACTCATGCTCCTGATGCCCATGATGATAAATGCATAACGCATGAGGCTGAACCTTAAAAATCCCATCATCTTTTTTGACCTCGAGACCACCGGAATCAACATTGCTTCCGACCGGATTGTTGAAATATCTTACCTCAAGGTGGACTTGAATGGGAATGAAAGCTTGAAGACTTATCGGGTAAATCCCGGAGTGCCTATTCCTGAAAAAGCTTCGGCCATCCATGGGATCCGGGATGCGGATGTAAAAGATTCCCCGGGTTTTAATGAAGTTGCAAAGATACTGGCAAAGGAGTTTGAGGGATGTGACCTGGCAGGTTATAACTCTGTGAGGTTCGACATTCCTCTGCTGGCCGAGGAATTCCTGAGGGTAGGAGTGGAGATCGACCTGAAGAGAAGGAAGTTTGTGGATGTGCAGGTGATCTTTATGAAGATGGAGCAGCGTACACTTACTGCGGCTTATAAATTCTTTGTGGGTAAAGAACTGAAGGATGCCCATTCGGCAGAAGCCGATACCCTGGCTACCTATGAGGTGTTGCAGGCCCAGTTGGACCGTTACTCCAATCTGGAAAACGATATCGGAAAGTTAGCTGAGTTTTCAGCCCACAATCGCAATGTGGACTTTGCAGGAAGGATTATCTACAATGAAGAGGATGTGGAAGTTTTCAATTTTGGCAAATACAAGGGGAAGCCAGTGTGTGAAATCCTTCAACACGATCCCGGATACTATGGTTGGATGATGAACGGGGATTTCCCGCTTTATACCAAGAAGGTGCTTACCAGCATCAAACTGAGTTCTATTAAGAAATAGCAAGATGAAGATTATCTGTATCGGCAGGAACTATGTTGACCATGCAAAAGAGCTGAACAACGAGGTTCCGTCAAAACCGGTTTTCTTCATGAAACCAGATTCGGCACTGGTGATTGCCAATCGTCCATTCTTTTACCCCGATTTTTCCCAGGATGTTCATTACGAGCTGGAGGTGGTGATCCGGATTGACCGGCTGGGGAAGAGCATTGAGGAGCAACATGCACACCGTTATTTCAGTGAGATAGGCCTGGGAGTGGATTTTACTGCCCGTGACCTGCAGACTGAAATGAAGAAAAAGGGACTCCCCTGGGAGATCGCCAAAGGATTTGATTATTCGGCCCCCATCAGCGATTTTTTTCCGGTTACCCAATTCAAAGACCTTCATAACCTATCGTTTCGACTGGATTTGAATAGTAAAACTGTACAGGACGGGAATACCTCCCTGATGATCTTTAGTTTCGAAAAGATCATCTCCTATGTATCACGCTTCATGACCCTTAAAACGGGTGATCTGATTTTCACAGGTACACCAGCCGGGGTAGGGCCTGTGGCCATTAAAGACCGGCTGGAAGCATACCTGGAGGGGGAAAAGCTGATGGATTTCCCTGTGAAGTAATGGGGCAGATCAACTATAGGATTAAAAGGATCTCCCTTGAAAAAGCGTCAGCATTCCTTATCTACAGTCCCGGAGAAGCCATCCTCGTGGATTCCGGGAACAGCGGGTCCGGGGAGAAGATCCTTGATACACTCAAGAGGGCAGGGATTGAACCAGAGATGCTTAAACTCCTTATCCTCACCCATGCACATTTCGACCATGCAGGCTCTGCGGGCAAATTGAAGGAGCTTACCGGATGCAAAATAATGGTCCACCGCTCTGAAGCAGAACTGCTTAAAGTGGGATTTACCACCATTCCCAACGGGACCCGGTGGAAGGCGAAGTTCCTGGTGGTGCTGGGCAGGCTATTTGCCCGGCGCATTGGAAAATATCCCGGCACAGAACCGGACCTGCTGGTGGAAGATTCTTATGATCTTCAGGAGTTTGGTTTCTCGGGCAGGGTGATTCATACCCCGGGCCACACCCATGGTTCTATGGTGGTTTTGATGGAGCATGGAGAGCTGTTTGCCGGGGACACCCTGTTTGGTGTTGAGGGTAAACAACATTTTCCGCCATTTGCTGAGGACCTTCCCGCCCTTGTTCGCAGTTGGGAACAGATTCGTGCACTTCCGGTTAAAACCATCTATCCGGCCCATGGCAGGTACTTCAGTATGGACAGCTTCCTGGACGAGTATGATCAGGCCATGAAAAAGTACTCGAAAAAGGAAGGAGCCTGATCCCACCCCTCGAATTCTTTGGATATATTCAAATATCATGTGCTTTATTGTATATATGTGAGTATAATCAAATAATATCATATATTTGCAATATAATTGATTATAATACAATAGTATGAAAAATCTGTTAGATTTACTTGCCCGGTCAAATTACTGGGAAAAGGCTCCCGGGTATAACCTGGGACTGATCAGAGACACCTACCTTTCTGCCATAAAAGATTCACTGGATAATCGTTTAATTAAAGTGCTGTCCGGACAAAGACGGACAGGCAAAAGCTATATTGTCAGGCAATTGATTGAATATTTAATTAAGGAGTCGGGTATCAACGGCAAAAACACTTTTTACTTAAACAAGGAATTGTACGAATTTGAAAATATAAAAACAGAACGGGATCTGTTTCAGCTTATCGAGGCTTATAAGTCCCGTTACAATCCGGAGGGTAAGGTTTACTATTTTATTGATGAAGTGCAGGATATCCAGAACTGGGAAAAACTCGTGGTTTCAATATCTCAGGACCCTTCACACAATGCAGAAGTGTTTATCACAGGTTCGAATTCATCCCTGCTATCCGGTGAGCTTGCCACAAAATTATCGGGTAGGTATGTTTCTTTCGAGATATTTCCATTTACATACAAGGAGTACCTGGACTTTAACAAACAAAAAAATACCAGGCAAAACTTCACAAAATTTCTGAGAAGCAGCGCCCTTCCCGAAACAGCGAAGATGCAGGGCAGCGAAACCAAACGGTTCTATTTCAAATCGCTAAAAGACACCATTCTGTTGCAGGATATTATGAACAGGTACAATATCAGGGATGCAGCACTTCTGGAAGACCTGTTCTTATTTGTTTTGCACAATATCGGTAATCTGACATCCATTCCTTCGATCATCAAGTATTTTAAGAGCAAAAACAGAAAAACTGATTATTCCACACTTTCGAACTATTTATCCTACATTGAAAAGTCCTTTATTATTCACTCTTCCCCCCGGTATTACATCAAAAACAAAGAAACTCTATCCGGCGAACGAAAATATTATGTCAATGATTTGGGATTCAGGAATTACCTGTATCCTAACCTGGAGAATGAGATCGCTTCTGGTTTAGAGAATTTGGTATATATTCATCTATTAAAAGCAGGATATGAAGTTTATACGGGCTACGGCAGGAATTTTGAGATTGATTTTCTGGCCATTAAGCCTGGAACAAGAATATATATCCAGGTAACTTATTTACTTGAAAGCAGAGCTACCATAGAACGGGAATTCGGGGCCTATGACTATGTAAAAGATTTTTACCCCAAATATGTACTTTCAATGGATGAGATTCAAATTCAGGATTTTCGTGGTATCAAGCATTTTCCACTGTGGGATTTTTTATTTGAGCTGGATGGTTGTTGAAGTAACATGTTTGTTAGTAACAATGAAGTTACCCAATATGAACTAACATAAATGAGAGAGAATAGTTTACTGCAGAAACTGCTGGAGGGTGTAATAGACTTCCTGTTTTTGTTCGTCCGGAAGGTTGTTGATACGGGTGCGGTGTGATCCCTCTTCTTTAATGAAGATCCTTGAATTGGTCTCCCCGGTGCAGGTTACAGCGGTGGCTGACCAGGTATCGTATTCTCCGTAGATGTAAATAAAGTTATTGGCCTCCTCGGAGAGGTATTGCTGGACTTCCACAGATAGCTCTGCATTAAAAGATATCTCCACATCTTCAGGTATGGTGAAAGTAAAGATCGGAATATCTACGTGTTGAAGGTATTTGCCGAACTCATCCAGATCATATCCGTAATAACCCATTTCGGTGAGAGCCTGGTAAAAGAAGGGCCGGTGTTCAATGATGAAACAATCGTCGAAGTAATCAAAGCCTGCTACCCGGTTCATATGTTCAATGACCTCCCGGGGCCTGGCAACCCTGCCCGGTATTTTTTTCACAGGGACATATCCCCACTGCCAGAAGGCAAAAGAGTATTCGAGTACGCAATATTCATAAGCTTTCTCCAATCCGCCTGCTAATTCATAGGTATAATTATTCCGGTCTGAAAAGTCCCTGAAAGCCTGGAGGTACCGGTCCTGGTATTTGAGAGCCATTTTCTGGAATCTTTTTACTTTCCTCCGGTCCCGGGCACTGCTCACCTGGTCAAGGAAAGAGTAGATACGTTCATCCTCTACTGCGAAATTCAGTGGGGCCACATAGGGTATCCTCACATCCACATCCTCAGGATAGTAGAAACTGTGATACATAACCGTCTGTCCCCCTTTGCTGATTCCTGTAGAGATCCATTTACCGGGATAGAGCTCTTTGAATATGTTAACAATGCGATGATGGTCAGATGCAGCCTGCCAGGTGTCCAGGAAATGCCAGTAAGGGTCGTCGGGCTGACTCCGGCCAAAATACCTGTGTTCCACCGTCACCTGATTGCATTTCAGTTCGGCTGTAATTTCAGATGTGTAGTAATATTTGGCATCGTAACCCGCAGTGATAAGTACTACCGGCCTGGTGGGATCGATATGTGAAATATAGACGCGCTGGGAAAAGGTTTCTCCTTCCGGATTGCGGTGGTCAAGAGGCTGCTCGATCATCACTTCCAGGATACAATCAAAAATAGACTCGCTTTCTAAAACCCGTACCTCTTTGATCTCTTTCCTGCTGAGGAAATCCTCCAGATTTATTGTGGCACTGCAATGAAGCAGGAGTATGGCTAACAGGATCCACGAAAGAAATAACTTCTTCATATGCGAAAATAGAGAATTTTATTCGAATGTGTTCACCAGCCTACAGGCGTGCTTGGTCTAATTCATTATTTAACGCTGTAAAATAGTTTATAACGATGGTACCTGCATTGTTAACTCCGATTTTCCTGAGAAAATCTGCCGGTCCAGTGTGCCCCTCGGCGCTCAGGGTGCGAATATAATTCACCACCCCCATATGGCCATAAAATACATCTTCGGCTTTTGGTTCCATCAGAAGTTGCTGGTTATAATTGTCAAAAAAGGAGACCAGGACGGAATAGTGTTGCTGGTATTCTCTGATCAGTGTGGGGCAGTTATTGCAGCTCTCTGAAATATTTTTGAACCTGGCAGTTGCATTTCCAAGGACCCGTATGCCCAGGTTCCTGAGGTTAATGTCCCGCTTGATATAGATCTCGATGTATCTGTAAATCCCAATGACCCCCATCGCCTCCAGGTCGTCCGAAATGGATAAAATGTCAAGTATTCCAGGGGGCACATCAGGCTGGATCCCGGAGTAAATTTTTTCCTCTTTGATATCGTGTTTTTCAATGGCAGCAAGGACTTCGTCGAACCGGGCTGGTGGTGCTATTTTATTTTTTTAAAAGTAT
>JAUVKN010000253.1 GCA_030596245.1 Bacteroidia bacterium
ATCACATTGTCAATGACCGACCAGTGACCATTATCACCTTCAGGAATGATCCAGCCAGTGAGATCATCTCCGTTAAACAATTGGGTGTAACCGGCTTCCTGGTAAATGGATTTCTCCTGGGCAAGACTGCTGCTGAATGAGACTAAAAAGATAAGCCCTGAAAGAAATATGATTCTGAAATTTTTCATTGAAATTGGTTTTAGGTGTAATAAGTAAATGTAGCATCTATTACCATTAAACGAAAATTGTATTTGTCTGATTTAATTATCTAAAAATGATATACAATCGAAAAATAGCTATATTTGAGAACTGTAAATACGAAATAATAGTATGAATAGTTCCCGAAATAGCAACAACAATATTGTTCTAGCGGTCTATAAAGAGAACCGTACAGTCTTTCGTTTGAATGACATTGCACTTCTGACAGGTGAGTCAAATTTTCAATCACTAAATAAAAAACTGAACTACTATGTGAGAACGGGAAAGTTAGAAAACCCGCGTAAAGGCATATATGCTAAACCAGACTTTAATCCTGAAGAGCTGGCATGCTCCATCTATACGCCGTCTTATATTTCACTGGATTATGTATTACAAAAATCGGGTATTATATTTCAGTATGATTCACGAATATCAGCAATTAGCTATCTAAGTCGGAGTGTTGAGGTAACTGGCCGGATCTACCTGTTTCGCAAAATCAAGGGAGAGATTCTTGTAAACACAGCAGGAATCAACAGGAAGGAGAATCATATCAATATTGCTTCCCCCGAAAGAGCGTTTTTAGATCGAATATACCTGGATAAGGATTATTATTTTGACAATCTCAATCCGTTAAGCAAACAACTCGTTAAAGAGCTTTTGCCCATATATGGATCGAAGGCATTGTCTGAGCGAGTAAATAAACTTCTGGAAAATGATTAACATTAACCGGCACAAATTTTTTCTGGTTCAAATCCTGAAAGATATTTACACAGATATTGAACTGGCAAATTGCCTTGGATTTAAAGGCGGTACAGCATTGATGTTTTTTTATGACCTGCCACGTTTCTCAGTAGATTTGGATTTTAATTTACTTGAAATAGATAAGGAAGATATTGTGTACCGTAAAGTACGCAAAGTACTTCTCAAATACGGGACAATATTTGATGAGGCAAAGAAGTTCTACGGTCCCCTGATTGTCCTTGATTATGGATTTAACGAACGTAAATTAAAAGTAGAGGTTTCAAACCGTTTATTTGAAAACCGTTATGAGATTAAGAATTTTCTGGGGATCAACATGAAGGTGTTGGTTCAGGAGGATATGTTTGCCCATAAACTTTGTGCTTTGCTCGACAGGAATGTAATAACCAACCGTGATGTTTTCGATTGTTGGTTCTTCATGCAAAAACAAACTCCGGTTAATAAAAGCATTGTAGAATACCGGATGGAGATGTCTTTTACCGAATACCTGCAAAAGTGTATCGAAAGCCTTGAATCGTTAAGTGAAAAAGGATTATTGCAGGGTATGGGAGAGCTGATGGATAACAAAATGAAAATATTTGTACGAACTAAAATGCGGTCAGAAGTTATCGGATTGTTAAAGCTCTATCAAAATTTTCCAATTCTGTGATCGCTATTTTTTGAATACAATTCTTATTCGTACGATCTCTTCAATGTGACCATTATCGTCCGTAGCAGGATTCCAGGAGGGCCCTTCTTTGATGAGCCTGATGGCTTCCTGAGTGAATGGTTCCCCTTTAGAGCGCAGGGGAACGATATCAGTGATCTCCCCGGCAGATGTCACGGTGAACTTAAGTATTACGACTACCCTGTCAGTGGTTGTTTCAACTTCCGGGAATTGAATGTTGTTTTCTAAGTATTGCCTGAATGCACGATAGCCAACCGATGGCTGTGCTGATTGCGCGCTTACCTCACGAGATACAAGCTGGTTCTCATTCTCCTGTGATGAGGCTTTTTGTTGCATCTCCACAGGCATGGTAGCGGCGGGTTGGTTCAAACCCTCATTGCGTCTCTTAGCCCTTCCTCCTGTGTCTTCCTCTATAATCTCTTCTTCCATGGGCGCAGCCTTGGTTTCAGAGACAATGTAATCGAACTGGGTATCTTTTTCTTGAAGAGTCGCTTCAGCTTCAATATATGTAATCATTTCAGGTTCAATATTTTCCGCTACGACCTTAGCTGTTGGCGCTTGGGCATCCGGAGCTTCAACTAATGGTGTCTCTGTTGCCTGAATTTCCGCAGCTTTTGCAGGACCGTTGGATCGACCTTTTGCAGGACCTTTGGATGGATCATTTTCAGGAGCTTTGGATGGGCCTTTCGGGGATTTTGCTTCATCTATTGCCTCCTGTTCAAGGATTCTTATCTCCTCTTTCATCGGTTCCTGAGGTGTTCGTGTTTTCTCTGGACTTATCTCTTTTGCTATGGACTTTTCAGGTTCACCTGATGCAGAAGGTAAGAACACCTCTTCATTCAACGTCTCTTCAGCAACTTCCGGATTGAAATCGTAGATCTGCAGGAACACTGTTCCGATAATCAAAAGGGAAGCGATGGAAGCTGCGGCACTGTACCAGGCAATCCTTCTCCTTCTACGCAATCGTTTTCGCAATCTGGTATGCAATGAAAGGATATCCTCTTCTGCCTGAGCTGGTGTGAGCGTTTCCAATTCTTCCAGGGCCTCTCTGTCAAAAGGATCGCCTTCCAGGTCCCTCTCAAAGGAGTTGCGTTCCTGGTTGGAGAGCTCTCCTTTCAGGTATTGCAAATACTGGTTTGCAGTTCTATGTTTCTTTCTACCGGACATTTTTATCTTCCAAACATATTTTCAAATTCCTCTTGCCATTTTGCAAATAACTCTTCACCTTTTTTTCTCCCATGTCAAGCTTTTTTGCAATCTCCTGATAGCATAGTTTCTGATAGTAAAACAATTCGATACACTCTTTCTGTTCAGTTTTTAATTGTTCTATACATTCTTTAAGTGCATCTTCAATGGAACTATCGGCTCTGTCTATGGGATGCATTTCTTCATCCGATTCCATAAATTCCTGCTCGATTTTAAATCCTTCCAGTCTGTTGTCCGCACTTTTCCTGGACCGGATCTCCATCAGACAGTGGTTTTTTGTAAGCACGTAGAGCCAGCTTTTGAAGTTCTGTACTTCATGCCGGGGAAGATCATGGATCAGTTTTTCAAATATATGCATGACAGCATCCTGTGCATCATCCCGGTCGCCGAAGTATTTGAGAGAGACACCATATACAAGGTGCATGTAGCGGGAATAGAGATCACCCAGGACATCCAGGCTCCCCGAGTTATGAAAATTTTCGAGCAACTCCTCGTCAGACTTGTCCTGGTGCTTTCCGCTTATTTCAAGCATAAACTGTGGAGTGGTATCCCTTAAAATTAGAAAAAAAGCGGAAGATTTTATGGAATTGATTTCAACTGTGCATCCTTAGGGTGAAGTCAAACTTAAAAATAGAAATCATGAAATCAATAATCTCAATTTTAATCGTACTTCTTTTATCAGCGTACAGCATGGCTCCGGTTCAATCCAGATTGATTAGCGGAACCGTAAAAGATAACTCAGGAAATTTACTTCCCGGAGTAAGTATCGTTGTGAAAGGAACCTCCAACGGAACAGTAACCGATATTAATGGTACCTATCAGATCTCGGTCAGTATGGAGGCAAAATACCTTGTATTTACTTATATAGGTATGGAACAGACACAGATCAGGATCGCCAGGTCCAACAGGATCAATGTGATCATGAGAAGCTCTAATGTGGCTCTTGAAGAAATTGTATATACAGAAGCTGAGCCCGTGAAATCGTATGAGATGACAACAGCAGATATGGCAGTCCAGAGGCCTGGCAGACCCCTGTATACCCGTACGGGTGGCCATGCCAAAAGGGCTCAGGTATACGCTTCCTATGCTCCGGAGCCAGGATATGTACAACATAACACTGAAGGATACAGCGCCATTCATGAGAATGGGTTCAAGGATGTATTGCATAACCCACTGTCCACTTTCAGTATTGATGTGGATAAGGCTTCTTACTCCAATGTACGCCGGTTCCTGAATATGGGTCAGTTGCCCCCCATGGATGCCGTGAGGATCGAAGAGATGATCAACTACTTCCATTACGATTATCCAGAGCCCAAAGGAAAGCACCCTTTCTCTGTCTATACTGAGATTTCACAATGCCCCTGGAATGAAAACCACCAGTTGCTGCATGTGGGACTGAAAGGAAAAAGCATTGACAAGTCCGAATTGCCGGCTTCAAACCTGGTTTTCCTGCTGGATGTATCAGGATCCATGAGTGCTGCCAATAAGCTTCCACTTTTGAAGCAAGCCTTCAGGATGCTTGTCAACGAACTGAGACCTGAAGACAGGGTAGCGATTGTGGTTTATGCAGGTGCTGCAGGACTGGTCCTTGAATCGACTCCCGGATCAAAGAAGGAGCAGATCATTGCAGCACTGGATCAACTTCAGTCAGGTGGATCCACCGCTGGCGGTGCTGGTTTGAAGCTTGCATACAAGGTAGCACAGGAAAACTTTATTGAAGATGGAAATAACCGGATTATCCTGGCTACAGATGGAGATTTCAATGTGGGTTCTTCCAGCAATGCAGAAATGGAGCGATTGATCGAACAGAAGCGCGAACATGGAGTCTTCATGACTGTACTTGGATTCGGTATGGGGAATTACAAGGATGATAAGATGGAGATCATTGCCGATAAAGGAAATGGTAACTATGCCTACATTGATAACATCCAGGAGGCCAGGAAAGTATTCATCACCGAATTCGGGGGAACACTTTTCACCATCGCCAAGGATGTGAAGTTCCAGATAGAATTCAATCCTGCCCGTGTGAAGGGATACAGACTGGTGGGTTATGAGAACCGCCTTTTGAACGATGAAGATTTCAACGACGATAAGAAGGATGCAGGAGAGATGGGTGCCGGTCATACTGTTACCGCCCTTTATGAGGTGATCCCTGCTGGTTCAGATGAATCCCTGAAGAGCATTGATCCATTGAAGTATCAGTCGAGCCGTGAGAAGACAAAAGCTACTGAGAAAGTAAGAGCTGATCTTTCTACTGAACTGATGACCTTAAAACTTCGCTACAAGAAGCCCGATGGAAATACAAGTACCAAGGTGGAGATCCCGGTGAAAGGAAATGTCCTGGATATGGAAGAAACCTCAGATAATTTCCGTTTCTCTGCTGCCATTGCAGAATTTGGATTGATCCTGAGGAATTCCCAATACAAGGAAGATGCCTCCATGGAGCATGTGATTGCCATGGCAAAGAATTCTCGTGGTGAAGATGAGGAGGGTTACAGGTCAGAGTTCCTGAAGCTGGTTAAGCTTGCAGATACCATGAAAGACTGGACTGCAGCGAAGTAAAAAAGTACCAGGAGGAATAGTGGGAAAGTAAAATGGGGCGAATTTCTCGCCCCATTTTTTATACTCTTGCTTTTTTTCGGTTGTCACCTCAGGTCGTTCCTTGCCTATCGGCTCAGTTCCTTCAGTGTGGTTTTCCACTTTTATTCTTTTCCACCAACGCCTGGTTCGCCGGAAAGGTATCCCAGTGATATTAAAAAGCGATCTGCTTCCAGGAGAGTTTTATGATAATTATCAATAGACCTGTAGTTGAAAAAACCATGTCCTTCTCCTTCGTACAGATGCAGATCACACCTGCTCTCCACCTTCTCCATCACCGTTTTATAGTATTGCGCAGTTTCCACGGGAATCAGGTCATCCTTGGTACCCAAAAAGAAAATGGTGGGTGGGGCCCCTTTCATAATGTTATGTAATGGGGAGAAGTCCTTATACAGGTTTCCGATTCTATCATATCCTAAACCGCCGGGACCATTGTCAATAGCTGGATTGAAAAGAACCAGTGCATTTGGGATACAGCTGACCGAGAGATTATCGGTCTTCTCATTGAATGCGGTAACCAGAGCGGTGGCAGCAGCCAGGTGACCTCCGGCAGATCCACCAGAAGCAACGATCCTGGAGGTGTCTATATTAAATTCACTGGCATTTTCCCGGACAAACCTGATGGCAGATTTGGCATCCTTGAGAGATTCAAACGGACTTGTGCCTTGCCTGCTTTTTACACGATAATCAGCCAGGAAACAGACCATTCCCCGCTCCGCAAAATATTTGGCATGGGGCTTAAATTGTTGTACACTACCTCCATTCCACCCCCCACCAAAAAAGAAGATAATGCCAGGATATAGGGAATCTGAGTTAAATCCTACAGGGCTGTACACATCAAGGTACAAACTGATGGTATCAACCTGCTTGTATAGAACCTGCTGTTTTGATTGTGCAATCCCGCACGACTCAAATAGAAGAACAAGAACGGTGGTTATCAGGAGTGTTTTCAAACTTTTACTTTTTTCCTCTTTT
>JAUVKN010000252.1 GCA_030596245.1 Bacteroidia bacterium
TGTCCTTCCCTTTTCATGTGACGGGTGATGGCCTGACGGGCAGCCTCGATCTGGCGTCCGGTGATCCATGCACTCTCCAGTGCTTTGATACCAAATGAACCGAATGCAAGCTGATTTCCCCTTTGGGCATTTCCTTTCATCCGCCCTTTCTGCATTCTCCTGTATTTGGTTTTCTTCGGTTGTAACATTGTATAAGATTTTCCTGATTATACTATATAATTGCTGCCCTGCTTAGTGTCTCCGGTCTCCCCGGTCTTTCCTGGGACCTCTTCCGCCTCCTTTGGGTTTCACGTTGCTGGCTCCAACATTGGGTGACAAGTCACGCTTTCCAAAGATCTCACCGTTGCAGATCCAGACTTTGATACCGACCACACCTACCTTGGTGTGTGCTTCTGCCAGTGCATAGTCAATGTCTGCACGAAGTGTGTGCAGCGGAATCCTTCCGTCTTTGTAAGACTCGGTCCGGGCCATCTCGGCGCCACCCAGGCGACCGCTGATGAGCACCTTGATTCCGTCGGCTCCCATGCGCATGGTAGAGGCAATACCCATTTTGATGGCTCTCCTGTAGGAGATCTTTCCTTCCACCTGACGGGCAATGTTGTTGGCAACGATGGTGGCATCCAGCTCGGGACGCTTCACCTCAAAGATGTTGATTTGCACCTCTTTTTTGGTGAGCTTCTTCAACTCCTCCTTCAGCTTATCCACTTCCTGCCCGCCTTTACCGATAATGATACCCGGACGGGCTGTATTCACGGTAACAGTAATGAGCTTGAGTGTACGCTCAATGATAATCTTGGAAATACTGGCCTTGGCCAGACGGGCATTCAGGTATTCCCTGATCTTGCTGTCTTCAACGAGTTTGGTAGAATAGTCTTTTCCACCGTACCAGTTAGAATCCCATCCTTTAATGATTCCCAGGCGATTACCTATCGGATTTACTTTTTGTCCCATCTATGCTTGATTTTCTTGTTCTTGTACTTGTACTTCTTGTTCAACCACGTTCTGACTATCGATCACTACTGTTACATGGTTTGAACGCTTCTTGATCCGGTGAGCCCTTCCCTGTGGGGCAGGCTGGATCCTTTTCAAGGTCCTGGACTGGTCCACAAAAGCTTCTTTCACGTAAAGATTGCTCTCCTCGATCCTGGCCCCTTCGTTCTTGCTCTGCCAGTTAGCTATGGCTGAAAGCAGAAGCTTTTCTACTTTCCGGGAAGCCTCCTTGGAACTAAACTTCAGCATATCCAGTGCCTTGTTCACTTCAACACCTTTGATCATATCTGTCACCAGTCGCATTTTGCGTGGAGAAGTAGGGCAGTTGCGCAATACTGCGTAATACCTATTCTGCCTCTCTTCTTTTAACCGATTCGCTCTGTTTCTTTTTCTTGCACCCATTTCTTCGTAGGATTAACTCTCCTCGCAGCGCTGCTGTGAGGAATCGTTGATCAATATATTATTTTAATTGTGCTCGCATTCTCTCGCAATGTTAAATATTATCTCTGCTTTCCACCGTGACCCCTGAACATGCGGGTAGGCGCAAATTCACCCAGCTTATGGCCCACCATATTCTCGGTGATGTACACCGGGATAAACTTGTTGCCATTATGAACGGCAATGGTGTGGCCCACAAAATCCGGAGAGATCATCGATCTTCTCGACCATGTTTTGATCACTGACTTCTTTCCGGAATCGTTCATCTCCACGATGCGTTTATCCAACTTGAAATCTATAAATGGTCCTTTTTTCAATGAACGGCTCATGCTATACTATTTTTTTGATTTCCTCTTCTCAACAATGTACTTATCTGAATACTTCTTCTTGGAGCGGGTCTTATAACCTTTGGCGGGCATCCCGTTCCTTGACCTTGGGTGTCCACCCGAGGCGCGTCCTTCTCCACCACCCATAGGGTGATCTACCGGGTTCATGGCAACACCACGTGTACGCGGACGGCGCCCTTTCCAACGTGAACGACCTGCTTTCCCCGATTTTTCCAGTCCGTGGTCGGAGTTGGATACGATCCCAACTGTGGCACGACAGGTGGTCAGCACCATCCTGGATTCCCCACTGGGAAGCTTGATGATGGCGTACTTTCCATCCCTTGAGGTAAGGGTCCCGTATGAACCGGCACTTCTTGCCAGCATACCACCTTTACCAGGCTTGAGCTCGATGTTGTGGATATCGGTTCCCAGGGGTATACTGGACAAAAGCATGCAGTTTCCTGGTTCCGGCACTACCTTTTCTCCCGATATGATCTTTTGTCCCACTTCAATTTTTTCCGGAGCAATGATGTAACGCTTCTCACCATCTGCATATACAACCAGTGCGATGCGGGCAGAACGATTGGGATCGTATTCAATGCTCTTCACAGTGGCATCCATGTTGTCCTTGGTCCTTTTGAAGTCGATCAGACGATACCTCTTCTTATGACCGCCACCCATGTAGCGCATGGTCATTTTACCGGTGTTGTTACGGCCGCCACTTCTTTTCTGGGGCTTGAGTAAGGACTTCTCCGGCTTTGTATCGGGGGTGAGATCATCATAAGATGAGATCTCCTTAAAACGCTGACCCGGGGTTGTGGGTTTATACTTCTTGATTGCCATAATTCCTTAAATGTTGCTGTAAAAATCGATTACTTCACCTTCAGCCAGGGTAACCACTGCCTTCTTGAAAGAAGGGGTTTTGCCAACTGAGACACCAGACTTGGTATGACGCTGTTTGCGCTTTCCAGCATACCGCATGGTATTCACTTCCGCTACCTTTACATCGTAAAGTTCTTCTACTGCTTTCCTGATCTGCAGTTTGTTGGCGTCCTTAGCCACCACAAAACCATACCGGTTAAAGTCCTCCCCCTGGGCAGTCATTTTCTCGGTTACTATGGGCTTAATTAAAATATTCATGATCTGTTCGATTCAAAACGATTAAGCATTCTTTTGCAGAACGTCAAGGGAACTCTCAACGAATAACAAAGCTGATGCATTCATTATTTCGTATGTATTTAATTCTGAAAGAGTTATAACCTTCGAATTCTGTAAATTTCGAGACGACAAATATAAGTTATTATTTCTTTCGTTGATGACGAAAAGTGACTTTTTGTTGTCGATCTTCAGATTTTTCTGAATGTTTGCAAACTCACTGGTTTTAGGGGCTTCCATAGAGAAGTCCTCAACGACCATCATCTGCTTATTTTTCACTTTGTAAGCAAGGGCTGATTTGCGGGCCAGTTCTTTTACCTTCCGGTTAAGTTTTCCACCATAATTCCTGGGCCGGGGACCAAAAACACGACCACCACCCCTGAATATCGGGTTCTTGATATCTCCAAAACGGGCAGTACCTGTACCCTTCTGACGCTTGATCTTTTTACGGCTACCTGTAATCTCACTACGTTCTTTGGTTTTACTGGTACCCTGCCGTTTGTGAGCCATGATCTGTTTCACATCCATGTAGATGGCATGATCGTTGGGCTCAATACCAAAGATCTCCTTGCTCAGTTTGACCTTTTTCCCGGTGCTTTCGCCGGATATATTTATTACTTCTAATTCCATCACTTCTCAATAATTAAAAATGAACCATTTGATCCGGGAACAGAACCTTTAAGAATCAAGAGATTGTTCTCAGGAACGATTTTAACGATCCTGAGGTTCAGAATCTTCACCCTGCTATTACCCATCTGTCCGCCCATCCGCATTCCTTTGAAAACTCTGGAAGGGTAGGATGATGCACCCAGTGAACCGGGAGCACGCATCCGGTTATGCTGACCATGGGTGGCGTCGTTCACACCAGCGAAGTTGTAACGTTTTACAACACCCTGGAATCCTTTACCTTTGGAAATTCCTGATACATCCAGCCACGTGTCATCATGAAAATAATCCACGGTGATCACATCACCCGGTTTCCAATCCTTCACAAAACCCTTCAGTTCAATCACCTTCTTTTTGGGTGTGGCATTTGCTTTGGCGAAATGGCCCTGTTCGGCTTTGGGAGTGTTCTTCTCCTTTTTATCGTCAAAAGCCAGTTGAACTGCAGCATAACCGTCTGATTCAACAGTCTTCACCTGTGTCACCGTGCAGGGTCCAGCCTGTATCACAGTACAGGGGATGTTTTTACCATCTTTGTCGAAAACGGAAGTCATTCCGATTTTCTTACCAATTAATCCTGGCATTTTATTTTGTTTTTACCTGTGTTAGACTTTGATTTCAACTTCTACTCCACTGGGCAACTCAAGCTTCATGAGTGCGTCGATGGTCTTCGGAGTGGAACTGTAAATATCCAGCAGCCTTTTGAATGAGCTTAACTGAAATTGTTCCCTCGATTTTTTGTTTACAAAGGGAGACCTCAGTACAGTGTACACCCTCTTGTGTGTGGGCAGGGGAACGGGTCCGCTTACCACTGCACCTGTGGACTTTACTGTCTTTACAATCTTCTCGGCTGATTTGTCAACCAGGTTGTGATCGTATGACTTCAACTTAATTCTAATCTTCTGACTCATTATCGTACTAATTATGTAAAGCTTTTCCTGTTACTTTTTCCAATACCTCCCGGGCCAGATTTTCCGGCATGGGTTCATAATGACTGAACTCCATGGTCGAAGTTGCCCTTCCCGAGGTGAGGGTCCTGAGCACGGTTACATAACCGAACTGCTCAGATAGTGGTACTTTGGCCTTGATCACACGGGCTCCGGCTTTGGAATCCATTCCTTCCACCTGTCCGCGCCTCTTATTCAGGTCGGAGATCACATCGCCCATGTACTCTTCCGGGGTCACCACCTCAACAGCCATCACCGGTTCAAGCATTACGGGATTGGCTTTGGAGGCTGCATGTTTAAACGCCTGTCTTGCTGCAATCTCAAAAGCAAGCTGATCGGAATCCACTGCATGGTAAGATCCATCTATCAGACGTACCTTCATGTTCTCAATTGGGAATCCAGCCAGTGGTCCGTTGAACATGGCATTTTTGAATCCCTTTTCCACCGATGGTATATATTCACGGGGTACGTGGCCTCCCCTGATCTCACTCGCAAATTGCAATCCTTTCACGTTTTCGTCGGCAGGACCAATGAAAATAGATATGTCGGCGAATTTACCCCGACCACCGGTCTGCTTCTTAAAGATTTCTCTGTGTTTTACTTCGGTCGTAAGTGCCTCTTTGTAATTCACCTGGGGCGTACCTACATTACACTCCACCTTGAACTCGCGCTTCAGCCGGTCCATGAGGATCTCCAGGTGCAGTTCACCCATCCCGTTGATGGTGGTCTGACCGGTCTCCACATTGCTGCGGATCTGGAAAGTGGGATCTTCCTCGGCAAGTTTGTTCAGGGCTATTCCCAGTTTGTCAATATCGGCCTGTGTCCTGGGCTCAATGGCGATACCGATCACAGGCTCGGGGAAGTCAATGGCTTCAAGGATCATAGGTTTGCCTACATTCGTAATGGAATCCCCGGTCCTTACCTCTTTCAGCCCAACCACAGCACAGATGTCACCAGCCCCAATCTCCTTCAAAGGATTTTGTTTGTTGGCATGCATCTGGTAGATGCGGCTGATGCGTTCTTTCTTTCCAGTACGGTTATTCAATACCATAACTCCTTCCTGGAGTTTTCCTGAATAGACCCTTACATAGGCCAGCCGGCCCACAAAAGGATCGGTGGCAATCTTAAATACCAGTCCGGTTAAAGGCTCATCATCATCGGGCTCCCTGAATATCTCTTTGTCGGTTCTGGGATCTGTTCCGGATACCGCTCCTATATCCAGTGGACTGGGCATTAAATCGGTAATGGCATCCAGCAGGCGCTGAACCCCTTTGTTCTTGAATGCTGAACCACACAGTACCGGAACAATCTCCATGTTGATGGTGGCCCTGCGGGCATATGCCATGAATTCTTCAACAGAAATGGAATCCCTGTCTTCCAGGAACCTCTCCAGCAGATCATCATCGGAAACACAAACCGCTTCTACCAGTTTCTCTCTCCACTCCTCTACGGATTCGACCAGCTCCTCGGGGATCTCACAGTATTCATATTTCATCCCCAGGGCCTCATCCTCTTTCCAAACAATGGCCCTGCGTTCGATCAGGTCAACGATCCCTTTAAAGTTCTCTTCCGCTCCAAAAGGGATTTGCATTGGAACGGGATTCGATCCAAGCTTCTCTTTGATCTCGGAGACAACACCGAAAAAATCAGCCCCTACCCTGTCCATCTTATTGACAAAGGCCATGCGTGGCACCCGGTATTTATTGGCCTGACGCCAGACAGTCTCTGACTGCGGCTCAACTCCTCCCACTGCACAGAATACAGCTACAGCACCATCAAGAACCCTCAACGAACGTTCAACTTCTACGGTGAAGTCGACGTGACCCGGAGTATCAAGAATATTAATCTTGTACTCCCGGTCGTTGTTGTTCCAGAAAGTGGTGGTGGCTGCTG
>JAUVKN010000049.1 GCA_030596245.1 Bacteroidia bacterium
GAAAAAATCCCATACTCTACTGAGAATACAGCCCGCTTTGAGATGACTACGGACCCGGAGCTAATGAAGAAGTACAATGCAAAGGATGGCGTGGTCCTGATTACCTCAAAGGACCCAAATGTTATACTCACACCCAAAGAGTCCAAAGCCCTCATTGGGGATAATGTATCTCATCAAAAGGGTAAAGAGGTATTCTACATCGTGGAAGATATGCCTATGTTTCCCGGTGGGAAGGAGGTATTGAAGTCCTATATCTATTCCCACTTAAAATACCCTGGTGAAGCAAAAAAGAAAGGGATCAGCGGGGAGGTCAATGTTCAATTCCTGGTCACCACTTCAGGCAAACTGGAGGATATCAAAGTAGCCAGCAGTACCCATAAAGAGTTTGATAAACCAGCAATGGATGTATTTAAAGAAATGCCTGACTGGAATCCCGGAAAACAGCGGAGTAAGCCGGTCAATGTGCAAGTAGTTATTCCCGTCAGATTTAATGCCGACGAGGAATAATCCTGGATAAATAAGCCAATTCAGAAAAGGGGTCATCTCAAAAGGATGGCCTCTTTACATATCAACCGATACCTGGAAAGATATACAAAAAACCTGAAGTTAATTGCGGATAACGTCAAGCAAAATTTGATTACCTTTGAGAAGGAGGTAATTATGCAAAAAATTCTTGAAAATAGAATAAGAGATATACAAAACATCTGTCTGGAATTAGATATAAAGAGACTTTATGCCTTTGGCTCAGTTGTTACGGATAAGTTTAGGGATGACAGTGATATTGATTTCCTAATTTCATTCACAGAAAACCTTACTATTGAACAATATACAGACAATTACTTTACCCTTCAATACAAATTGAGAGAACTGTTTAAACGAGAAATTGACATTGTCACTGAAAGGACTCTATCAAACCCTTATTTCATAGAAAGTATCGATGAAACAAAAGAATTAATTTATGAAGCGTGAGATTAAAAAACACCTATTCGATATAAAAACGTCAATCGACTCGATAAATGAATATTTAGGTGAAAAAAGGGACTTCTTAGTATATCAAGAAAACAAATTGTTGCGAAGAGGGATTGAAAGAGAAATTGAGATTATTGGAGAAGCAATGAACCGGATTCTCAAATTAGACCAAGAAACTCAAATTGAAAGTGCAAGACAGATAGTTGATACTAGAAATTGGGTTATACATGGATATGATAAGGTTGATGATGTTGTAATTTGGGGAATAGTATCAAATCATTTACCTAAACTAAAAAAAGAGATTGAAGATTTATTGGGTGAATAGTTAGGCGTATTGGAGCTATGTGAGTTATATACTTCTTTTTATAATCCCTTCAAGAGAAAGATTTCCCTCCTGAGCATTTATTTGTGATGTAAGGTCCAATTACTTTTTGCTAACTTTACCGACTAAATGATGCAGAATGGGAATACCCAGGTTTATAAAACTCCCGGGGCATAAGCAGTTTAATTACTCCCCAAGGTATTGGGACCCGGAGAAGGAAGAGCGGGAAGTGCGGATCAGGAGGATCAAGCAAGAGATGGGATTTGATATGCCATCGGATCCCAACCGGTCCACCATCAGAAGGGGTTCATTCAGGAAGGCAACCCAGAAAACTAAAGTAAAAGCATCGCGGAGTTCCAATATTCGACTCCTTGTCATTCTTGTCGTGCTGTTTTTGCTTGCATATCTCTTATTTTTCAAGTAGATGTCAGATATCATCCATGTATTAAGTGATGCGGTGGCCAACCAGATCGCAGCAGGTGAAGTGATCCAACGACCCGCTTCGGTGGTCAAAGAATTGATGGAGAACGCAATAGACGCACGAGCCACTTCAATAAAGGTCATGGTGAAGGATGCAGGAAAGACCAGTGTACAGGTAGTGGACAATGGTTGCGGGATGTCTGAGGGTGATGCGAGGATCTGTTTTGAAAGACATGCTACCTCCAAGATCACCAGTGCTGAGGATCTTTTTGCCATACAGACCCGCGGATTCCGGGGAGAAGCACTCGCATCTATGGCTGCTGTGGCTGAAGTTTCGTTAAAAACCCGCAGACCAGGTGACGAACTGGGCACCCATCTCCGCATAGCCGGATCCAGATTTGAATCCCAGGAACCAGTTCAAACACCTCCCGGAACCAATTTCCAGGTAAAGAACCTTTTTTTCAATATCCCTGCCAGAAGGAAATTCCTGAAAAGTGACCGAACCGAGTTGCGGCTCATTATTAATGAATTTAATCATGTGGCCCTCACCCACCACCAAGTTGAGTTTGCCCTCATCCATAACCAGGCCGAGATCTTACAACTGCCTCCGACAAACCTCAGACAACGAGTCATCGGCATTTTTGGGAAAGCTGTCAATTCTTATCTGATCCCCCTGGAAACTGAAACATCTCTCACTAAGATCACTGGATTTATTGGGAAACCAGAACATGCCAGGAGAAAATACGGGGAACAGTTCTTTTTTGTGAACAACCGGTTTATCAAACAGCCCTATTTTCATAAAGCGGTCATGAACGGTTACGATCAGATCCTTGCGCCAGACCACATTCCTTCCTATTTCATTTTTCTCGAAACAGATCCTTCAAAGATTGATGTGAATATCCACCCTTCAAAAACAGAAGTCAAATTTGAAGATGAACGATCAATATGGCAGATCTTGCTTGCATCGGTACGGGAAGCAATTGGAAGAAACAACCTCTCTCCATCATTGGATTTCCATAAGGAGGGTGTAATTGATATACCTGTGCTGACTAAAGATACTGAGGTTCGTATACCCGGCATTGACACCAATCCCGGGTATAATCCTTTTGAGGGCGAAAAATCCTTTGAGAGGGAAAAAAGGAGCACCCCTTATCTGGATGACCGGTTTGATGGTTGGGAGCAGCTTTTTGAACCTGCCTCCGGAACTGCTGTCTCCACAAGCAGAAATTTGCAGGTGAAGAACAAATACATCCTTTCACCTGTTAAATCTGGACTGATGGTGATTGACCAAAGAAGGGCACATGAGCGCATCCTTTATGAAAGAATGATTGAATCCCAGGAAAAAAGGCTACCGCTGGCACAACAATCCCTGTTTCCTGAAACCATCAGACTGAATGCTGCCGATTACCAGGTTTGTCTCGACATGATTGATGGGCTTGAAAAACTGGGGTTTGATGTCAGGGACTTTGGTAACAACAGCGTAATAGTACATGGTTTCCCTGCAGATATGTCTGCCACCAGTGTAGGGAACAAGTTGGATATGATGATTGAACAATATAAATCCCTGCAGGGAAATATCGATATAGGGACCTCTGAACGGATTGCCCGGTCTGCTGCGCGTGCCTCTGCCATAGATTATGGAAAACAACTAACAGATTTGGAGATTCAGGAACTTGTTGATCAGCTTTTTGCCTGTAGCAATCCCAATTATTCACCGTCCGGAAAGCTCATCGTAAAGATTATAGAGCTGGAGGAACTGGACAACCATTTTAAAGAATAAAATTATGAGTAGATTCTTTTCAGGATTTTTAAGCAATACACCCCCGGTAGTAAAAAACCTGATCCTTATCAATGTGGTGATGTTTGTGGGATTATACATATTTCGACAAATGTTTCAAACGAACCTGAACGGGCTTATGGGGCTTTTCTATTTTCAATCCCCACTGTTTAAACCGTGGCAGATTGTCACCCACATGTTCATGCATGGAGGTCCAACACATATCTTTTTCAATATGTGGGCCCTGTGGATCTTTGGAAAAACACTCGAGAGTGTTTGGGGGAGTCAACGATTCTTGATCTACTACCTGGTTACTGGTCTGGGTGCAGCGTTTTTCCATATGCTTGTAAATTACATTCAATTTGCTCCGGAAATCTCTGCACTGAAAGCTGCTTATTCCGTGGACAGAATAAATATGGCCCTGTTGAATGAAATCCTGCAACCTGGTAATCAGTTCTACTCCATAGGTAGAGCGCTGATCACACCTACAGTGGGAGCATCAGGAGCAGTGTATGGAGTTTTGCTGGCTTTCGGCATGCTCTTCCCAAATACACAGCTCTTTATCATTCCCATCCCCTTCCCCATCAAAGCCAAGTGGCTGGTTATCGGATTTGCCGGATTGGAGCTTTTCCTGGGAGTAACCCAGATGGGCGGCAACATTGCTCATTTTGCACACCTTGGTGGTATGATTTTTGGGTTTATATTGATCAAATACTGGAACAGATTCACTCAAAATTTTTACTAACGAATTGGTTACATGAGCATTACTAACGAAATCAAGGAATCCTTTCGGAAGGGAACTACCCTTCATAAGCTGATATACCTGAATCTTGGCCTGTTTCTGACCGTACAAATTGTCAGGATCATTCTTTTCCTGTCAAATTCATACGATCTTTTTGATGATTTCCTGAATACCCTTGCCGTTCCTGCTAATCTGGATGTGCTTGCCAGGCGTCCATGGACCCTGGTGACCTACATGTTTCTGCACGTGGATTTCATCCACATTCTGTTTAATCTTTTATGGCTTTACTGGTTTGGGACGGTATTTATCCAGGAACTTGGACTGAAAAAACTTCTCAGCACCTATCTGCTTGGCGGATTGGCCGGGGGCATCCTGTTCGTACTCTTTTATAACATTTTCCCAGTCTTCAGTCAGTTCAGGGAAAGCTCCATTGCGTTGGGTGCCTCTGCATCGGTTATGTCAGTGGTAGTTGCAACTGCCACTTACCAGCCTGACAGGAGGATGCACCTGGTTTTGATAGGACCAGTCAAGATCGTATACATTGCACTGGTCATGTTTATTTTTACCTCCATGGTTGATTTTTCTGTCAATACAGGTGGCAAAATAGCACATATCGGAGGTGCTCTGGTAGGTTTTCTTTTTGCATACTACTATAAACAAGGAAAGGATATATCCAGAGGATTCGACCGTATGATGGATCAGATGGCTACCTGGTTTAAACCGGGAAAACAGAAGATGAAAGTTACCCACAAACGCTCATCAAACGACATCGAATACAACAGGCAAAAGTTAGACGAGCAGAAAGAAATTGATCAGATCCTGGAAAAAATCTCCAAAGCAGGATATGACAGTTTGTCTGCAAAAGAGAAGGAGCTGTTGTTCAAAATGAGTAATAAAAAATAATGCTGTGAAGAAGCTCGCAGACAGAATTATCCTGGTTCTGAATGCACTGGCTGCAGCCGGATTGCTTCTGGCCTACCTGGCACCGGTTGTGAATCCTTCAAAGGTTATCTTTCCAGCCTTGTTCGGGCTGGCATACCCCTTCCTGTTGATGCTAAACCTGCTCTTTCTCTGCTACTGGCTCATACAACTGAAAAAGGAGATACTGATCTCTCTTATTGTCATTTTGCTTGGGTGGAATCATCTGAACAGCTTATTGCCTCTGAATTTCAAAGACGCAAAAATTCCACCGACTGCCTCCACAGACCGTATGTTCAAAGCACTCTCTTATAATGTAAGGGGATTCGATATTTTCCATTGGACCAGTGACCTGGAGATAAAGGAAGAGATATTTGGCTTTATTGAGCAGCAGAAGCCTGATATTCTGTGCTTTCAGGAGTATTATACTTCCACCCGGGAAGGAGAATCACATGCCGAATTGTCAAGGGAGTTGAAGTCACTTCCTGAAAGTGCCGTTTACTACTCGGCCGATCAGACTAACAGAAATGGATTCGGGATTGCCACATTCAGCAGGTATCCAATTATCAAAAAGAGCCGCATTCCTTTCAATACCTCTTTCAATGCAGCCATGTATACAGATATTCTGTTCCAATCCGACACGGTCAGGATCTTTAATATTCATCTTCAATCCATCAATTTCAGGCAGGAAGATTACGCCTTTATGGATACAGTACGCCTCAAATACACCCCTCAGCAGATAGGAGGAATCAGGGACATCGGATCCCAGCTAAAGAAGGCCTTTGCAATGCGGGCTGAACAGTCTGAAATGATTGCAAATTATATCAAGGATTCTCCATACCCGGTGATTGTCATGGGAGACTATAACGATACCCCGCAGTCCTATGCCTATCGAAAGATCAAAAAGGGTATGCATGACGCATTCAAAGTAGCTGGCAGGGGATTTGGCAATACCTATGCAGGAGAGTTGCCGTCGTTGAGGATTGACTATATCATGTACAGCAATCCCATGGTCTCCTATCAGTTCAAACGTCTAAAACCCGACTATTCCGATCATTTTCCAATCACAACCTGGTTATATTTACCCAGAGTGACTGGTACCGAATAATGCCGGTTAGCGTTGTATCAGCAACTTTCCTGTAATCTCATACCTCCTTACAAAATGACTGAAGGGAAATTTGGTTGGAAGAATTTAACCAGCAGGTAACGGGGAAGATCTACAACCCGTCCCTGATAATGGTCTATGATAACTGTATCGGAAGTGCAAATGGCATCACTACTTTCATGTTTAAGCATGTAATCCGGAGATTGAACAGTGAGCGCCTCACCATCGATATCCATCTGTACCATATCTTTGGAAAGTTCTATGGATAGGCGACCGCTGAACGAGACCGGTTCATCCAGGTATAATATATAAGATGCTTTATCCCATTCCTTCAGAACATCCAGAAATAGGCCAATGGCCCTATTAAATACAGGTTTATTTATTATCCTTCCCCTACTTTCTCCTGCATCGCGTAACAATCCATCGTTGCTGATGAACAGAGGTTTCCCCAGCAGGTAATTGTTAATGGTGAATAGCACATTGTAAGCATCGATTAACACAACATCGCCCGGCTTTACAGAACCAATCATATCTCTTCGTGCAGCAGCCTGGGCTTCTGAAGAAATCCCCCGATACAACACTTGACGCATATCCCTGGTTAACATGAATTTATCCCCAACCAGTTTAAGGGATGACTTCTGGGGGTATCCCCTTGACAACAACCACAAATACTCCTTGGCAGCGTGTAAAAAGTTGTCTGAAAACTGGCTAATCATACAATAAATGTACAATATAACAGTTTAATAAGTTGATTGATAATTATATAGAGTTATTAACAACTCGGTTTATAATCAAATGTCAGAATAAGGTATTTTATTTATCTTTAATCAGATAGAACCAAAACGTATTCGTTATGAAGAATTTAGTAGGTATCGTTTTGCTTGCAATGATCGTCTCATCATGCAGTTTGTTTCAGAAACCTTCTATGACCCAGGAACAAATTGATGCCTTGATCGCTGAGAACCAGGCCTTAAAGGCGCAAATTTCGGACGCCAAAAATCTGGAGGACCAACTGGCCCTTACACGAATGCAAGTGGATGAAGCCATGTTAAAACTGGCAGCTTGTGAAGAAGCAGCTAACTCTAAAGCTCATATTATTGTTGGCGCATTTAAAATTTCCTCATACGCAGATGAATACTCTGCAGAGATTAAAGGGATGGGGTATGAGGGCAAAATTATGGCTGGCCCATATAACTTCAACCTAGTGTCTGCGAGTTCCCATGAATCGATTCAGGCGGCCCTTAATGCACTTGGCGCCATCAGAGATAATGTAATTGAAACTGCGTGGATCTACATAGAGTAGAAGAGTGGAAAGAGGCTATCTCAAAAGGGTCAGCCTCTTCCAACTTGCAGCGCACTAGTGCTGCTTTAAGATCCACTCATGATGAAGAGTGGTTGAAACTCGAAGCTTTTAAAATGCGGACGCAAGCGGTCAATGTTGTAATGCTTCTTTACATCGACCAGCTTTTTGGAACTGGTCACAACATCTAAAGGAGCATTGTCATACCGGCCATTCCTTAACACCACAAGTCTTCCATGAAATCCTTTTAGTATCAAATCAAGGGCCAGGTTTCCGTAGGCCATGGGAACTATTGAATCAATGGCATCCGGATCTCCTCCCCTCACCAGGTAACCCAGGTGCTGGTTTATGACATTAATAGGGGTCCCATTGTTGAACTTAGCCGATTCTATTTTGATCTGTTCAGATACCAATGTGCCAATTCCACCTAATTTGGCGTGACCATATGCATCCTTTTCGCCGTCCTTGAACATCATCTCTTCCATCCCTTTGAAGATGGCTCCTTCAGAGACCAGTACCACCGAGTAGTTGCTGGGATTCTGTATCCGGTCCTCCACCAGCAATTCGGTGAGGTGGGTGATATCGAACTGATGTTCGGGTATAACACAACGGTTGGCTGCCCCTGCCATGGTGGGGAGCATGGCAGTAAATCCTGCATACCTGCCAAACACTTCAAGCACAAGAATCCGTTCATGTGAACCTGCAGAGGTTCGAAGTGTATTGGTCATATTGATGGTTCGGGTGACACAGGTGCTGAACCCTATGCAATAGTCAGTACCCGGCACATCGTTGTCCATGGTTTTCGGCATAGCTATCACCTTGAATCCCTCCTGGTACAACCTCACGGCATAACTCAACGTATCATCCCCGCCGATAGGAATCAGAAAGTCAATTCCCAGAAATGCAAGGTTCTCCAGCACTTCTGAGGTCAGGTCATTGCTCTCTTTCTTGTATGTTTCCTTCAGGTGTACAGGAACATCTTCCTTCTTTACTTTACTTGGATTTACTCTGGAAGTATGAAGAAATGTACCTCCTGTTCGCCCCGCTTTGTTGACTATTTGCTCTGTAAGAACCACAAAATGGTCACTGTTGTCAGCACTCTTATCACGAATAATCTCTGTGATGCCCGACCAGCCTTTCCGAAGGCCAATTACCTGGTAACTTTCCCTGAGGGCCCTGATGGTAATGGCGCGAATGGCCGGATTGAGTCCGGGCACATCCCCGCCCCCAGTTAAAATACCTATCGTTCCTTTTTTCTTGATTCCCTGTGCCATGGTTTTTGCTTTAAAATTAAGCCAATAATTTATACAAATCAATGGCACCAGTCAGAAGGCTACTCATCCCATTTGAGAATCTTCAGGAAATCATACTCTTCAGGGTTCTTAACATATTTCTTTGCAGCCCTGTAGTCCTCCTTGGTGATATAATGAAGATTATGTCGGAAAATAAGCTGAACCTTCTCAGAATCAACATTAACCAGCCTTGGTTTCACCTTTCCATTTTCATCTTCGACATCCTTCAGGTAGAGCGGAGAGATTTTACCCTCACGATCGAGGGTGGTCATACAACCGGTTTCTCCCCTGCTATATAGTTCAAATACTCCAAGTCCAAGCCTTGTGGCGTATGAAAGATCATAAGCTATGGGTCTGCAACACCTCAGTTCATAACCAATCTCCTCGGGACGGCTCTTCACGGTAATACGCAGAGTTTTCAAATGTTGCTGGGTGAGCATGTTAAAAATGTGAGACTTACTCACAATACCCAGTTCAGGGTGACCATGATCATCGTAAGTAAAATTAATACCCGTATCAATGATCTCTTCATCACTCATAAAGTGGAATACTCCCTCACTGATCATCGCCACACCATAATCGATCCCCAGGATCCTGCGCTTCACCATGGATGACACGACCATTCGAGTGATCTTATCAAAGGTAATTTTCGTCTTATTGAACATCTCGGGAATAATGATCATCGGGTAGTGACATGCAGACCCGATTCCAAAGGCAAGGTGTCCGGCCTCGCGTCCCATGGCACTCACAACGAACCAGTTTCCACTGGTGCGGGCATCTTCATAAATGGTGGTAGAGATACGCACTCCCTCCTCCTTGGCAGAGTGATATCCAAAAGTTGGAGTCCCTTCGGGCAAAGGAAGATCATTATCAATGGTCTTGGGCACATGGATATTTTTCACATCAAGCTTTTGATTGGACAGGAACTTGGTCAGCCGGTTGGCGGTGGATGCTGTATCATCACCACCGATGGTTACCAGCAGTTTCACATTGTTTTTCTTGAAAAAATCCACATTAAACTCATCATCCTTGGGCTTATAACGGCTCATCTTCAGCGCAGAACCGCCCCGGCTATAGATCTGGTCGGCATATTCAAAATCCAGAAATTCAAATGCCGGTTCTTCGGAGAACAAACTTTTATAACCCCCATTTATTCCCAGTACATTAAAACCATTATTGATAAATATTTTCGTGACTGAACTGATTACGGTATTGATTCCGGGTGCAGGTCCGCCTGCACAAAGTATAGCTACAGCTTCTTTCATAGTAATAGATTTGTATAATTAAGTGACGTTTTCCTGACAATTGTAAAAACGAGTCGCCAAATTACATAAAATTGAAATTATATCCATTTAAGAAATGGTCTAAATTAGTGAGCTTTTATTGCTAATTTTGGGGCAATTTCTATAGTGAATGGGTGGATACTCAAGTTTTTCAGATCACGTAAATAATTTCTTCCTGGTCAGGTGGATAAGGTGGTTATTCATCTTTCTGCTGACCATCCCAATTAAAATTTATCAGTGGATCATCTCACCGGCGCTTCCCAAATCTTGCAGGTATTACCCCACCTGTTCAGAATACGCCTTAGAATCTTTGCGTATTCACGGTCCGGTTAAGGGCTTACTGATGGGAACAAAAAGGATTCTGAGTTGTCATCCATGGGGTGGTCATGGACACGACCCTGTTCCTCCAAAAGGCACACCTTTATACAAAATTTTCAAGCCCGAAAAGAAATGAGCAGAAATACCCTCATCATATCCCTTCTGCTGCTGTTGGTTGCCTGTAACCCGGATACCAAGAGGTCGGACAAACTACTAATCAGTGTTAGCATTCTGCCACAACAATATTTCATTGAACGCATTGCCGGAGAGATGGTGGAAGTGAATGTGATGATCCCCCCCGGTGCCAGTCCGGCAACATATGAACCTACATTTTCCCAATTGAGCAAGCTTGATCAATCGCTGGTCTATTTAAGGATCGGTTATATTGGATTTGAGCTAAGTTGGATGAATAAGATTAGTGCAGTAAACCCTGACTTGAAAATAGTCGATCTTTCTACGGGCATTAACCCTATCCGGCTAGAAGAGGAGGAACACCATCACCTTCACGAGCATGCACATGGAGGCATCGATCCTCACATATGGATGTCTGCTCTAAATGCAAAGATTATAGCCCGGAATACTTTCAACGTACTCATTCAAACTTTCCCTGATGAAGAAGAGAAGTTAACGGCACAATTCAGCAATTTGCTGCTGGAATTAGATACAATAGATGATTCCATTACTAAAATGTTGTCAGATCAGCAGGAACGAAGTTTCATGATCTACCATCCTGCGCTTTCCTATTTTGCGCGAGATTACAATCTGGAACAGTTTTCTTTGGAGATCGGTGGAAAAACACCTTCACCTGCCCACATGAAGTGGATGATTGACCTGGGTAGAGAGAAAAATATTTCAACCATTTTTCTTCAGCAACAGTTTGACCAGAAAAACGCCAAAGTCCTGGCAAATGAGATTGGTGCAAAAATCGTTCAGATCAATCCACTGGATCCTGACTTGCAAGGTCAGATGTACTATATTGCAAACCAGTTAAGCTCCTCTCAGTGATGGAAAAACCTCTCGTGCAAATAAAGGAGATGGATGTTGCCTATCAAAAGCAAGTGGTCCTGACCAATGTGTCGCTCTCCATAAACAATCTTGACTTTATTGGGATCATCGGTCCCAATGGAGGAGGTAAAACCACCCTGGTAAAGGTTATCCTTGGTTTACTGAAACCGCTCAAAGGCACCCTTGAATATGCCATTGAAAGGTCTGATATCGGCTATCTTCCGCAGGTTAACCAGGTGGATGAGCAATTTCCGATTACCGTTCGGGAAGTGATTGCCTCGGGACTTGAACATGGAATAAAGGTGGGCAGAAGCTATGGAACTGCGGAGAAGTACAGAATTGATACTGTGCTGGAGAAAGTAGGTTTGAAAACCCTCCAATCAAGGTCCATTGGTGAACTTTCCGGAGGAGAATTTCAACGTACCATGCTGGCTAGGGCGATCATTTCAACACCCCAACTTCTGGTCCTTGATGAGCCTGATACACATGTAGATAACCGCTTTGAAATGGAACTGTACAGATTGCTAAAGGAACTGAATGAAAACATGACCATCCTGCTGGTTACCCATGATATCGGAACCATATCTCCATACATTAAGAGCATTGCCTGCGTAAACCGGAATCTTCACTACCATTCCTCCAATGAGATCAGTGAAGAACAACTGAAAGTGTATAACTGTCCTATTGAGATCATCACCCATGGTACAGTACCCCACAGAGTGATGAAAGAACACAATCATTAATGTCATGGATTTTCTGCAATTGTTCAAATACGGTTTTATTCAGCAAGCATTTCTTGCAGCGTTGCTCATGTCCATCACCTGCGGAATCATTGGTACATACATCGTATCAAGACGGATGGTATTTATCAGTGGTGGCATTACACATGCATCTTTTGGAGGAGTAGGAATAGGATATTTCTTTGGTTTCCCACCCCTTGCTGGTGCAGCTCTTTTTGCAGTTCTTGCTGCACTCACTACTGAGAACCTTACCCGGAAAAAAGTGTTGCGGAACGATTCCATCATAGCCATCATGTGGTCCCTGGGAATGGCACTGGGTATCATTTTTGTATACCTGACCCCCGGGTATGCTCCCAACCTGATGAGTTTTCTGTTTGGCAGCATCATTACTGTTACCAAAACCGATCTGTGGCTGATGTTTGCATTGGCTGTAACTGTTTCAATATTTTTTACACTCCTTTTCAAACCCATACTGTATGTAGCATTTGATGAGCAGTTTGCCAGAACCCGGGGAATACCTGTAATGCTTATTAATTACCTGCTAATTATCCTTGTGGCACTTACCATTGTATTAAGTATTCGTGTGGCAGGGATCATATTGGTGCTCTCGGTTCTTACTATCCCACAGAATATCGCCAACCTCTTTACCAATCGATTCAGCCAAATCATGACCGGATCCATCATTCTCGGCCTCATTGCTTCTGTATTGGGCCTGGTCATTTCATACTACCTTGATATCCCGTCTGGTGCAACCATTATTTTTACTCTTGTGTTAATGTACTTAGCTGCACGATTCATTAAAGTTGTTACTTTTGGAAGGAAAAATCAGAAATAAATCGAACCAATACATGAATTTGAAAGAGACCATCGATGCGGCCTGGAACAACAGGGAACTTCTCCATAAAACTGATGTACAAAAAGCCATTTGTGAAGTAGTTGACCAGTTGGACAGGGGTGAATTGCGCGTGGCTGAAAAGGGGCAGAATGGATGGAAATTAAACGATTGGATAAAGAAAGCTGTGATTCTATACTTTCCCATCAGAAAGATGGAAGCCATAGAGGTCCCTCCATTTGAATTTCATGACAAAATCCCTTTAAAGAGCGGCTACAAAGAGAAGGGTGTACGGGTTGTACCACATGCTGTTGCAAGGTATGGGGCTTATATATCGAAAGGTGTCATTATGATGCCGTCCTATGTGAATATCGGAGCTTATGTGGATGCGGGAACGATGGTTGATACCTGGGCCACTGTTGGATCGTGTGCACAGATCGGGAAAAATGTACACTTGAGTGGGGGCGTTGGGATCGGTGGTGTGCTTGAACCAGTACAGGCTGCACCGGTGATCATTGAGGACAATTGCTTCATTGGATCACGTAGTATTATAGTCGAAGGAGTCAGAATAGAATCTGAAGCAGTTCTGGGGGCCAACGTTGTAATTACCAACTCCACCAGAATTATAGATGTTACCGGATCAAAACCCGTAGAGATGAAACGAGTGGTTCCTCCACGATCTGTGGTGATCCCTGGTTCCTATACAAAAACCTTTCCGGCAGGAGATTACCAGGTGGCCTGTGCACTAATAATTGGCCGAAGAAAACCTTCCACGGATCTTAAAACATCCCTGAACAATGCCCTCAGGGAATATAATGTTGCTTTCTGATGCGGATTGGATTTGATGCAAAACGGGCCTTTAACAACTATAGCGGACTGGGCAACTATAGCAGGTACATCATTTCTAACATCTCCAGGTTTCATCCCAAAAACGAGTACTTACTCTACACACCAAAAATTGCAGATGTAGATTTGTTTCATGAGCCGGAAGGTGCCATTATCAAACTCCCCAGAACAAAGATTGGAAAATACTCCACCTCCTACTGGAGAAGTTTTAGACTGAGCCACTGGCTCAGAAATGACGCGGTTGATATTTATCATGGACTCAGTAATGAATTGCCCTACGGGATTCAGCGAACGCCGATCAAATCTATCATCACCATTCACGACCTGATTTTCCTTGGGCACCCCGAGCTATATAAATCATTCGACCGTTACGTATACAAAAAAAAGGTGCAGTATGGCACCAATGTGGCCAACAGGATCATTGCGGTGAGTGAACAGACAAAAAAGGATATCATCCGTTACCTGGATGTGGATGAATCATTGATCCGGGTGGTATACCAGGGTTGTAACAGTAAGTTTTATAGCAGGGTAAGTGAAGAGTCTCTTCAAAATACCCGTCTGCAATTTTCACTACCAGCTGAGTACTTATTATATGTTGGTACCATCGAAGAACGAAAGAACTTACTAAGAATCGTTGAGGCCATGAACAGAGGGAACATTGATTTTCCTCTGGTAGTGGTGGGCCGAAAGACTGCATATTTTACCCAGGTAAAAAGCTACATTGAAAAGAACAGAATGAATAACATTCATTTTCTTGACCAGGTACAGGTCTCCGAATTACCGGCCATCTACCAGGGTTCCCGTGGATTCATTTATCCATCTTCCTACGAAGGTTTCGGGATACCCATTCTTGAAGCTCTGAATTCCAGCGTACCTGTGATTGCTTCTCGGGGTGGTTGCCTTGAAGAAACAACAGGGAAAGGAGGATTGCTCATCAATCCAGAGGACCAGGAGGAGATGATCCATGCCATCAGACAGCTCCTGGAGGATTCAGCATTGAGAGACCGGTTAATCAGAGAAGGAGGTGCCCACGCCCTAAAATTCAGAGAAGAGCAAACCATTCCCTCACTTTACAAAGTTTATCTTGAATGCCTGAATGATGGTTGAACATGTTAGGAAAGCCGGGAGTGTTATTCTTGATGGGGGTACAATTTTATATCCCACAGATACCATTTGGGGTCTGGGCTGTGATGCTACCAATCCGGATGCCATCCAAAGGATTTTTGAGGTTAAACAACGTGAGGACAGAAAAAGTATGTTGGTATTGATGAACGGAACATCAATGCTAAAACAATACCTGGGAAAAGTACCTGACCAGGCTCTGAAAATTCTCGATTCCACTGATAAGCCTATCACAATCATATATCCGGATGCCAGAAACCTGGCAGAAAATCTCATTGCAGAAGATGGATCCATTGGTATTCGCATCACATCCGATCCCTTTTGCCGTCAACTCATTGAACGAACAGGCAAACCCATAGTTTCCACATCGGCAAACATCTCAGGAAAACCATCTCCCTCCCTGTTCAGCGAAATCAATTTCCAAATCCTGGAACTTGTGGATCATGTGGTAAACTGGCGTCAGGATGAAACTTCTCCGACCAACCCCTCCACCATCATCAAAATAGATACAAAGGGAGATATCATCACATTACGACCTTAAATATGCCATGGGAGAAAAATAACTTTCTCATTGAGTAAGGGGCGCTCCGTATCTTAAAGTGCGATTAGCCTTCCCGAACCGGAAGAGACGCTGTTAACCAGTGGATTACCATGATAATATACTTTACCGCTACCGGACATTCTTACATCCAGTTCATCCTTGGCGGTTATCCTGACACTTCCGGACCCACTCAGGGTAGTCGAACATTCGGAAACTTCAAATTTCTCCGCCTTCAATTTACCCGATCCACTGATTTTTACATCAAGCTCATCGGCATTCCCAGCTGCCAGTTCAATACTACCTGATCCTGAAATTTTCACCCCAACCTCATCCGAAACAAGCTTGCTGAATAGAACTCCTCCACTACCTGAAATAGCCAAATCAATTTCCTCTGATGTTACCGGCTTTTCAGCCTTAAAATGAGCAGAACCAGAGATCTTCACAGCATCCAGCTCTTTTGAAATGATGTATATGGTAAGCTTTGATCTCTTAATTTTGAGATTTTCATACTTCACCTGTAAGAACCCATCTCTTACTTCAGTTATAAGATCATCAACATCTCTTTCAGCTCCCTCGATTCTTATTTCATGCAAGTTCCCCTGGGTGTAAAATACATCTGCACTGATGCTTATTCCAATTCCCTGAAAGGATTCCAAATTTCTAACATCCTCTGCGGCCCTGTCCGCGAAAATGAAACTGCTAACCAGTAACATGACCAGCAGTCCAGCCATGGAGAAAAAAACTTTTTTCATATTAAATACCCTTTAGTTGATTACTAATTCATACCAAAGACGTCGATTGATTGGGATTGTTACAATGTGGTTAATCCTTTCGGCAGATGAAAGTAGATGGATTGTTTTTTGTGGTTGATTTGTTGGATGAGATCATCAACAGCTGGCACCATCAACTCCTTACCCTTGTAATCAACCATTAATACAGGGTTCATATCATGCTGGATAAAATCAATTACCTTTCCCAGGTAACCCATATCCTGATCAAAAGCATCATATCCTACCACATCATTATAATCTTTTATGGTACCCTGCGAAGCTAATTTTTTTAAAGGATCAAGATAGACTTCGCAGCCACTTACCTCTCTTGCCTCCTCAACACTATTGATAAATTCGAATTTAACAATGGCCTGATCCAATGACACTGGTTCGTAATCTTCCACAAAAAAAGGAACCCGCTGCCCATCAATATTGATGAACAACGGGTTATCAGTTGCAATGTGTTTCCCGGCTTCGGGGTCAAGTATCATATTCACTCTTCCCTGGAGTCCATTCGGCTTGGAGATCTTTCCAGCCTTTACACCTCCTGGAACCGGCTTCATAAGAGAATTTTATTCTTCTTTCTTCTTTGCTTTGGGTTCTTCTTTGGGTTCCTCTTTAGGCTCCTCGGCGTTCTTCGCCTCTGGCTTCAGATCCTTCGGTTGGGGCTCCTCTTTAGGCTCCTCTTTAGGCTCCTCAGCTTTAGGTTCCTCTTTAGGCTCCTCTTTAGACTCCTCGGCGTTCTTCGCCTCTGGCTTCAGATCCTTCGGTTGGGGCTCCTCTTTGGGCTCCTCTTTAGACTCCTCAACTTTTGGTTCCTCTTTAGGCTCCTCAACTTTGGGCTCCTCTTTGGGCTCCTTCGGTTGAGGTTCCTCTTTGGGCTCCTCTTTAGACTCCTCAACTTTTGGTTCCTCTTTGGGCTCCTCTTTAGACTCCTCTTTGGGCTCC
>JAUVKN010000194.1 GCA_030596245.1 Bacteroidia bacterium
AAATCTCTCCCGTTGTTTGGCCTGATCATTGAATAGAGAGAAATATTGGTATCCCATTGCGACTCCTCCCACCACAAACAGAACAAAGGCAATCATGTTAAGGCTGTTCCAGCGTCCGGTCTGGGGCAATCTGTTAAGGAATCGTATGGTTGCGAAAATAAAACCAATCCCAAGAGCCAGGTATGCCAGCCTGTGCAGAATAATCCGGTCGATTTCCGCAAACTGAATAAAATCAGAATAAACCATGGGCAGGTTAAATGCCATGTAGTCGAGCATTCCATACAACTTGTCCTGGAAATAAGCAAGGGTAAGTCCGATATAGCCCAGCAGTACCAGGAAGGTGACGGCCTGACTCCGAAACAGGATCATCATAAAAAATGAGAGTCCCAGGATAAATATCAGTGTGGGTATAGTAATCAGCAAGGGGTAGTAGAGATATGCTTCCCATACCACTGGGACATCCTGTCTGATCAGGTTAAAAACAAGGGCCATGGTGAGCGCCAGCACCACCAGTCCCACAAAAAGAACCAGGATTCCCAGGGTTTTACCCACCACATATTCTCCATTTGTGATGGGTCGTGCGTAAATCACTTCTGTGGTATCTAATTTCTTATCTCTTTTAAGAAAATCGGAGGCCAGGAAAACAGCAATCACAGCCTGTGCTACATTGATAAACAATACATTAAGGTAAGGTAGATTTGCAGCTATGGCCCGGGTGGTCCACCTGGCTCCACCGTGGTCTCCGAAAAAACCAGTGTTGATCCCAAAAAGAAAGAAGAGAGCAAAAATGGAAAAGATCCTGAAAAACCAACTCCTGAAAAGCGTCTTGCTTTCATAAGTGGCTATGTTCCAAATGTTATAAAGGCCCATTATATATTCCAGTGACTTAATTTATTATCCATGTAATGAACATATGCATGCTCCAGGTTGGGTTCGACCCTTTGGGCGCTAATGCTTGAAGGCTTTTCTCCCACAAACTGTATCTCCCATCCGGTCCCAGATGGAATGGTAGAAATGATGGGGAATTCCTCCTTTAATTTTCCATATTCATCCTGGCTTACCTCTGCTCTCCATACGTGCCCTTTGGCCTTATCTACCAGTTGATCGGGAGTTCCTTCATAAACTAATGCACCCTCATTCAGCAATGCCATCTGGTTACAGGTGCTTGAGATATCTCCCACTATGTGGGTGGAGAGGATGATAATGGTCTCTCTCCGGCCCAGATCAGACAGGAGGTTCCTGAACCTGATACGCTCTTCAGGATCCAGACCTGTGGTAGGTTCGTCCACAATAATGATGGATGGGCGGGCAATCAATGCCTGTGCGATACCCAATCTTCGTTTCATTCCTCCCGACAGCTTGTTGGCCATGCGGTTCCTGAACTCGTACAAACCGACACTCTCAAGCATTTCATCCACCCTCTCTCTGCGTTCCATTCTTGAATTCATGCCCGCAAGCCTTGCTGCATAATCGAGAAATTCCCAGGAACGTAGTTTTGCGAAAAAGCGAAAATCCTGGGGAAGATAACCCACCATTTTTCTTATCTCCTTCCTGTATTTATTAATATCCTTTCCGTCGATCAGAACCTCTCCTGAGGTAGGTTTCATCAGTGTAACCAGAATTCGCATGAGGGTTGATTTTCCAGCTCCGTTGGGACCAAGGAGACCGAACATACCCTCAGTTATGTTAAGATCTATGCGATCCAGGGCTTTAAATCCTCCTGGATAAGTTTTGTCAAGATTTCTAATTTTTATTTCCAATAGCAGAGATTATATCAGTGGTTTTGTTGAACTTTGACAGAAAGAAAACAGATAGGTTTAATACCCTTCTGAAAAACAGGTAAAATTAAACCTTTTCATCCAGTTTCAGTCATACCTGTAATAATAACAGCAAAACCATTTTAGAAATGAAGAAGTTATCGAAATTAAACGCTTTTGGCCTGGCATTTTTAATGTCCCTATTCACATTAACCTTATCTGGACAGGGCGGTCAGGGACCCGGTGGGGGTCCTGGGCAGGGACGAGGTTTCCAGATGTCCGAGGATGATATAATTGAGAGAGTTGATAATCTTTCTGAGACTCTCAAGTTTTCAAAAGACCAGCATAAGAAAATCCTTGAATATGAGCTGGAGTTCTATAATAAAATTCAGGTGGAACGCCAAAAATTCACCGGTGACAGGGAGGCCATGAGGGCCACCATGATGCAAGCACGTGAGGAGCGCGATAAGAAATATGAAGAGGTGCTGACCAAAGAGCAGATGGAGAAGTTCAAAGAGATCCAGGAGCAGCGCAGAAGCGATATGCGTCGTCAGTACCAGGAGAACAATCCTGAAGGTGAGAATGACCGGCCAGCCAGAGGAAGAGGGCGCGACTAAAGGTTTAAAAACATTGGGTAAGGGCGGAGCGCCACCATGAGTAGTGTTTATTCTCGAGCTCATCAATAGAAGGAATAGGATAATAGAGAAAACTATCCTGATCACCCACAAAAAATCCACTCTTAATGGTCCGGTATGAGAGTTCGCCCTTGAACTGACGGATCACCGTTTTGGTAAGACGTTGCCCGGAGGAGATTAAACTGAAAAGACAATCCCGCAGATGATCCGGGTTTGGATAGGGAAGGTCATGAATGGGTGCATCCGGTTGTCTTGCCAGCTTGTTCATTTTTAATTCGACCAGAAATATCCTTGGTACCGAAACTGGTTTTCCTGGTTCCGTCATGAAATTGATGAACCCAGGTGGAGAAAGTTTACTGACCACCCTGGTGTTGATAGGATTGAACTGCTGGTAAAGATGGATCACATCCCGTTCGTCGGGCATAAAGGATTTCGGCATCAATTCCAACACTTTTCCATCATCAGTGACCAGATACAGGTTCTTCATCGCTTCAAGGGGAGTATTTTCCAGCACCCTGTAAATCGACAAAAAGAGAGAACGTTTCGGTTCCCCATCCTCGTAGGGAACAAGTCGTTCATTCATATATTCCATTGGAAGGTTTTTCATCTTCCCGGTGTCTAACTCCAGGAATATGGCCTGTCCACGCAATCTTTTCCTGGTACCTACCGCAAGATAGTTGCCGAATTCAGATGGTGGAAGATGCGATGCTATAAGCGACTCTGGCGTTAATGAAAGGTAAACGAACTGTTTCATGGAGGCGGAATTTTGGGGTTTGCATAAATTTACGCCCATATCAGTCAAAAGTCAAGCAATCTCCAATTAAACGAACAAAATAAAACCCATGCGGTTATTGTAGATAGAAAACTTATAATTATTCATTACAATAACCAAATCCTATGTCAGTAAGATCAGCAAATGCAAAATGGAATGGTACCCTGAAAGATGGTAAGGGCACCATGAACTTCAGTAACTATAGTGGACCTTTTACCTTTGCTTCGCGTTTTGAAGAAGGAACCGGCACCAATCCCGAAGAGTTGGTGGGTGCAGCTCATTCGGGCTGCTACTCCATGTTTCTGTCAGCGCTTATAAGTGCTGAAGATCTGGTTCCTGAAAGTGTTGAAACCGAAGCCAGGGTACACCTTGGACGGGATGAAACCGGACCAATGGTAACTTCCATCGAATTGACCACTCAGGTCAAATGTGAGGGTCTTTCACAAGAGAAATTCAATGAGCTTGCTGCTGCAGCCAAAGAGAAATGTCCTATCTCAAGGCTGGTGGCAGCTACGGATGTGAAACTATCAGCAACCCTGCTCTAGCATTGTATTGCGCAGGGACCCTGATCATTATTCCTCGTAAAGGACCGAATGCATCTTATTGAGCGTATCGACGGGCATCTTGATAACCTTACGGTCGTAGGTCATTAATCCGTTCACTTCACCTTCCACATCTGTGGTTTGTGTGTAGACGGCTGCAGATACTCCGATACTTTTTTTCATCTCTACGATCTGGTCAAATTTGTGTTTGTAGTGCTGCAGGAGCTCCTCCGGAGTCTGGTATGTCTGGTACCCCCAGTTTCGCATTTCGGGATTCCAAAGATGACCTTTCACGGGAAGTCCGATTCCTCCATACTCCCCTACCACCGATGCCCTGTCTGTGCTTACAGGAGGAATGGTAACTTCGGTGTGGTAGCTGTGAATATCATATATGTCACCACATGAGCGGAGAGACCATCCACTGACCGGATTCACCAGTCTGGTGGGATCATAAGCCTTGACCATATCGTTAATTCTACATGTTGCATACTGTCCCCAGCCCTCGTTGAAAGGTACCCAGATCACAATACTGGGGGCGTTGTAGTGAAGATCCATCATGCGCCTTAATTCCCACTCGAACCGGGCCGTCTCTTCACTTCTCCGGGGAGGATCTGGTTGATCTCTTCCCACAAACAACCTTCTGGATCCACGCTCTCCATTTTCATCCGGGAATACAACCATCACAGACGGCATATCCTGCCATACCATAATGCCCAGGCGGTCGCAATGGTAATACCACCTGTCGGGCTCTACCTTAATGTGCTTTCGGATCATGTTGAAACCCATTTTTTTTGTGATTTCAAGGTCATATTTCATGGCATCATCAGAAGGAGGCGTATGCAAGCCGTCGGGCCACCATCCCTGATCAAGGGTCCCGTAATGGAACAATGGTTTATTGTTCAGAAACAATGCCTTGGCACCTTTCACATCACCGAGACTTATTTTGCGCATTCCGAAATAGCTATTCACCCTGTCGATCTCTTTTCCTTCCTGGGTGAGAAGAACTATGGACAGATCATAGAGGAATGGGTCAGCGGGTGACCATAGCCGTGGATTACTTACCTGAAAACCCATTTCAGTTTCCGCAGACATGGTATGGTTGAATATTTCAACCCCTTCACTGACAATGGATACCATGATTGTAAAATCAGAGGGATTAGCTTCGTTTAGCATCGCTGCAATGCTCACCTCTCCCTGGTCAACATCAGGAGTAATCTTAACTTCTTTAATGTATGCTGTGGGTGAAACTGCCTCCAACCAAACTGTTTGCCAGATGCCGCTTACCGGTGTATACCAGATACCATGCTGATTCAATTGTTGTTTTCCACGGGGCTGTTCACCGAGGCTGGAAGGGTCATCTACAGAAACGATAATTTGCTGAGCTCCCTCCTCCTCCAGGTAAGGGGTAATATCGAAAGAAAAACGATCATATCCCCCCTGATGTGATCCAACTAGAGCACCATTGATCCATATGGCAGATGACCAGTCAACGGCCTCAAAATTAATTACAACTCGTTTTGATTTCCATGAATCGGGTAGGGTAAACTCTCGTTTATACCATAGCCTGTCAGTTGGCAGCAACTCTTTTCCCACGCCTGACAACGCCGATTCAACACAGAATGGAACCAGGATCTGCCCCATGAATTTTTCTGGTTTCGGCTCCCTCTTTGGTAATATGATATAATCCCATAAACCATTCAAATTCAGCCAGTCATCTCGCTGAAGCTGAGGTCTGGGGTACTCTTGCCACACTGCATTTGGATCCAGGTTTTCGCCCCACTCTGTCATGATCCTGTCACCAGCGGGTTGCCACTCCTGGGCGCTGACCAGGGGTGCTACAATCATAAAAATTGTTGTAATTAGTTGGTTTTTCATAATTCCTGTTTTATAGTGGCACTTCAAAATGTTCTTCATGGACTACTTTCCCTTCCACATCACAGTGCTGGAATATCAGCAATGCTTTCTCTTCGACCCGGGTGACTTTCCCGGCCAGGAAACCTCCCTGCACCCGTAGGAAACGGTGCTCCGGCCTTAGATCTGACTGGCTCCATCCCCCGGCATGTTCGTCAGAGCCCGGACCACAGCTGAATTCCCATAAGTTGGTTCCCTCCCGGTGGGTCACATATTGCCAGTGTCGGTCTCCGGTACACAAGAAAACATTTTCTTGACGATTAACAAAGTTCCTGATCTCATCCCCTTCGTGGGTGAAATTCAGGTTGGAGTGATTATCATGCTTATTTTCACGATCAGGACCCAGGATCGGTGTTGGTGTAATAATCAGCTTAAATGTGGCATCTGAAGATTCTATGGTACGGAACAACCACTCCTTCTGCTTCTGGCCCCATATAGTTTTGTCGGGCCCATCCGGATCAGAATTGGGACTGCGGAAATTTCTTCCCTCCACAAGCCAGATCTGCAAGTCTTTTCCCCACCTGATTGTTTTGTAGGGTTCAGGGTTGTAGGGAAATTGTTCCTGATCGAAGATCTCCACCCCTCTTTCAAATGAGACTGTTCCATAGTGCATGCCCGCGTAGACATCATTCCGGAGCAGATCGTGGTCATCTTTTATAAAATAGGTGGTGACCTCGGAAAAGAACTGTCGTTGGAAAGGAAGAGCGAACAGTCGGTCCCATTTAAAACGCATTAACTCCTCGGTCATGGCCCATGGATTCAATTTGTCGTAGTACTCAATATCCCCGGTGTGGACATAGAAATCGGGTACGGTAGCAAGCATGGATGGATAGATCTTGTGTCCGTTAACAGGATCATCCCTGCGGTTAAAATCATGGCCGGTGACGATGCAAAACCTGATTTCATCAATCGTCTCTTTGTGGGGAGGAGTAATGAATGTTCCGGCTGTTGTATCAGAGATACCTGCTCTGGCATTTTTGCGGGCGAATATCTCTACATGGTACCTGGTATTGGCTGTAAGTTCCTCCAGCCGCCATTGTTTGGTATAATTTTTCTCCTGATCAATCTTTTCCCATGCTGTCTCCTTCATCTCATCAGGATCTACCAGGGGGTAGTAAATGAGTTTTACCTCACCGTTGGCACCCGGACAGGCTCCTTCCATATCAGCCAGTGTAAGGCTATCCGGTATCTGGGCCAGGTGGATAGAATCCCCGTTCCCCAGGCTATCCAGGTAATGACGTTGTTCAGGTGTCAGGGGGATAAAGGTTTGTCCGGTAAGGTTCATTTCAGGGTTTCGGGTTAGCCTTGTCCAGATTACAATGGATTGCTGGTCAGCCCAGCCATTATGAAAGCCGTTTCCAAAGTAAGGGCCATCACTATGTTTCTCACGGAAGCAGGATTGAGAGAGCAACATTGAGAAAAATCCAATAAGCAGCAGCCTAAACGATAAGTAAAATACATTATAATTTCTCATTATCGGGAGGTTGATTTGATTATTAACATGAATAATAATTATTTAAACGTATATTATATATATATAATAATTTTATATTATATCCACTTTGGCACATCAGGAGCGCGATAGGTGCTCATTTTATGAAGAAGATCATGAATATCCTCACATACAAGTACCATATCCCTGTTGATCTCCTTGAGAAATCCTTCGTTGACCATGGTTTCAATGGCTTTGAGAATATGGGAAAAATAACCATTGATATTCAACAACCCTACCGGCTTCTGATGAAGCCCCAACTGTCCCCATGTGAGCATCTCAAACAATTCATCCAATGTTCCGAATCCTCCCGGCATTGCTATAACACCATCACTCAATGTATCTATCAGGGCCTTTCGTTCGTGCATGGAGTCAACACGAAACATTTCCGTAAGATTGTCATGTGCCACCTCCCTGGTTTGAAGGAATCCCGGGATCACCCCGGTAACATGGCCACCTGCTCCGAGAGCTGCGTTTGCAATGACACCCATAAGTCCCACCTTCCCTCCACCATAAATCAGCCGAATTCTCTTTTGGGCAAGGGTTTCACCCAGCAGCACAGCCTGTTCTTTATAGATCCCGTTGTTCCCTGAACTTGAACCACAAAATACTGCAATAGACTTCATAGGATCAAGATAGGGATTAATCACCTATTGCAAAAGTCAAAAAACAGAAAGCTTTCCCGGATCATAGCGCCCGGAACAGCTCTCTTATAAGGAACAAATTTAACTTATACGATAGGTGATGGATGGTTTTTAAGGACAGCAATGAATTGCTCGTAATCCTCCGGCGAAAGCTCATGGTTCTTCAACTCATCGTTTAAGAATTTATTAAAGCCCACCAGGTCCATCAATCCATGTCCGCTGAAATTGAAAAGGATCACCTTCTCTTTTCCCTCTTCTTTCGCCTTGTTTGC
>JAUVKN010000002.1 GCA_030596245.1 Bacteroidia bacterium
TCCCGTTATCTGGGATGCTGTAAGATTTTCTGTCGATAAACGAGGACTAATGGGTCAGTTTATTCTTACTGGTTCTGCAACGCCAAGTGACAATGAAACGTCTCATTCTGGTACTGGGAGAATTGCCCGAATGCTTATGCGACCTATGAGCTTGATTGAATCCAATGAATCAAATGGAAGCATATCTCTTAAAGATCTTTTTGATGAAAAAACAGATATAGCTGCGAAAAGCACTTTGACGATTGAGCAATTAGCACATGCGATATGCAGAGGAGGGTGGCCGGCTGCGGTAATATCCGGGAAACAGTCTCCTCGAATAGCGATGAACTATGTTGATGCCTTAATTAATTTAGACGTTCATCAAGTAGATGGGGTTGAAAAAGACCCTGAAAGAGTACGTCTATTGCTACAATCGCTGGCACGTAATATTTCTACCATGGCAACAGCCAAAACAATAATGGATGATATGCAAGTTAACGAGGCTTCTATTACAGATAAGACATTGAGTTCTTATCTTAATGCACTTCGTCGACTGTATGTTGTTGAGGATGTTCCAGCCTGGCAACCTTCACTTCGTTCAAGAACGGCCATACGTACATCGAACAAGCGCCAATTTGTTGACCCTTCCATAGCAACAGCTGTATTGCGTACAAATTCAAAAGGGATATTGCGTGATTTTGAGACATTTGGCTTTTTATTTGAATCCCTGTGTACACGTGATTTGAGAATATATTCGCAGGTTATTGATGGAGGAGTATTTCACTATCGGGATAAATCAGAACTTGAAGCTGATCTAATCATTAAACTTAATGATGGTCGATGGGCTCCTGTTGAGGTTAAAATGGGAAATAAACAAATTGAAGAAGCTGCGGCCAACCTGATTAAACTCAGTAAAAAGGTTGATGCTGGGAATATGAACCAACCATCCTTTCTTATGGTGCTTACAGGAGGACAGGTTGCATATAGACGCGCGGATGGTGTGTTGGTGGTTCCAATTGGCTGCTTGAGAGACTAGAGAACCCTGTGAGAATTTCGTTTCAAAGCGAATAATATCAAACTAAGACATACATTGAAGTCCTTGAATGGATATTCCAGAATACCAATGACTTACAAAAAGAAAAAACGGAAGAACAAGATCAAAAATCTCTTTCTTCCGTTTCTGTACCCGGAGCCGGAATCGAACCGGCACGGCCATTACTGGCCACTGGATTTTAAGTCCAGCGCGTCTACCTATTCCGCCATCCGGGCATCAAGCTGGTAGCTGCTCATACTTTATTTATCTCTATAAGAACCATTGCCTATTCGCTGTGATGGCGGAATAGGCCATCCCTCCAGCTGGCTCCTCCCTAAAATGCTCCACCGGAGCATTTCCTAACGGTCGGCCCTGCCATCCGGGCATCAAGCAGACTATTTCTTCAATCTTAGCGGTGCAAATTTAATTAAAAAAGTAAATAGTAAAAAAAAGGCCGCCTTTTAAGACAGCCTCTTCTTCCTGTTGAGCGGGAAACGGGACTCGGACCCGCGACCCCGACCTTGGCAAGGTCGTGCTCTACCAACTGAGCTATTCCCGCAAATGGATTGCAAATATATAACTGATATTTGGAATCTGCAAAACCTTAAGCGTTTGACAGCTTATTGAATCAGAATTTTGTGTATGCTGGTGGCTCCCGGTTTGATCAGTTTCAGGATATAGATCCCTGCTTGATATCCTGACACATCTATCTCATATTCTGACTGATTGAGAAGTATTGCCACAAGGTTTCCTGCCATTCCATACATCTGCAGATCAAATGGCACCTGATCTGATGATTTCACTGAAATAAGCTGGTTTGCAGGGTTGGGATATATGAGGAACCCGACTGTCATCAGGTCATCTTCAGTGGAGGAGCATATCTCTGTGGTCAACTCCAGGATATAGATCGTATCCCCTTCTACTGAGTTTTTAACCGTATCCGCAAAGGTTCCGGTCTCTTTATACCAGTCACTTCTGAATTGGATGCTGTCACCAAGACATATGGTCTCCTGTTCATTGATCACAACTTCCTCTGGTGAATCGTTCCTAAGGAGTCCTCCCTCTCTGTAACCAACAAATGCAACACTGGTGGATTCTATTGCACTCCCTTTTTTCACGGATACCCCTGCATTGAGACTGGCAAAATATAGGCGGCCATCTTCAGTCACCAGGATTTCACCGAAAAAACGATTCCCCCTGACCCCTGCCGATTTTAGTACCAATGGCTCTCCATCATCAGTAAGCCTGGCAATAAACATGTTGGGTGAAACGGCAGTCTGTCCTGAAGATGAGTCGGCGACCAGGGTATCATGTCCCATAATCAATACATCTCCGAACATTCCCATCAAATAGCCAGCTGTATCTGACGCTGGCTCGTAGCAGATTCCAAAGTCCCCGCCATCTCCAAGGCTTCCGTAAGAATTAAGGGCTGTGCACACTCCTTCCGGATTAAACCTGGCCAGGAATATTTCTTCCATTATGTTATCATAGTATTCAACAGAAAGACCATCAAAACCAATGTCCATTACATACATCCCTGTCATAAATATGCGGTCCTGCACATCCACACTTACATCAAAAGCTTCGGCAAATCCGAATTCAGTATCAATGGTGTTCCCCCATTGAGCCACACCCTCTTTGCTAAACTTGACCAGGAATGGAGCTTCGGTAGGAGTATTCAACACCACTCCATTGCCAAAATCAGCCTGATGGGTGAAGGTTCCATTTGCAATAACCTCTCCTGAATTATTAAGATCAATATCAATTAGGCCGAACAGCAAATCATCCGTAACGGCATGACTGATCCACTCACAGGAGCCTGCCGTATCCATTCGGGCCAGGAACATCACATTGGCATATTCATGCCATGTACCGGTGACTTCAATCGTATCAATGGTCAGGGAACCCGAAAAGTTTCCACCCAGGTAAATATGATTTTCCGCATCAATCTCAATATTATCACAATTTACTCCCCTGGTCGTCTCCAACTCTTTGATCCAGAGTAGATCTCCCAAAGGATTGAACTTCACAACATAACCACTTCCAGCAATCATATCTGTAGTCAAAACTGTATCTTCGATCTGAATGTTATCCCAGAAGGAACCTGTCACATATACATTGCCATCACTGTCCACAGCCAGATCACCTTTCCCTTTATGGAAAGGACTTGTCAGAAATTTACTCCACTGGTAATCCCCATTTTCAGCATACTTAACAATAAATATGTCATCAGCTACATACGAAAAGACCTCAACCTCTTCCACTCTTAATCCTCCGCTAAAGTGGCCAAGCAGATTGAAACTACCATCCAAACCCGTACAGATGCTGCTGAAATATGAGTTTCCCGAACCACTGATGTTACCGGTCCAGTCCCAGCCAACCACTTCATAACTCACATAGGATTGCCCTTCCAGGGTCAGATAAACCGTGTCAGATACAATTCGTTCGCATCCGTTGATAACTACAAAATAATAAGCTCCTGCATCAGCGACTGTGGCATAATCGATGGAATATATACCCCTGAAAACATCTGGAAGCAGGATTCCGTTGCGGTACATTTCATATTCCAGGCCCTCCAGGTTTTCGTTCGCGTAGAACCAAATATTCACTGCATCTCCTTCTGAAGCATAAATCTCCGTAGATGCCACATCATAGATATAGATATTGTCATAGAGTTTTCCCGATTCCACCTCCATTGTCAAAACACTGGTCCGATACCCGTTGCTGACACTGCATTGATACTGACCAAAATCCTCTTCTGAGGTAATAGTGATGGCAAAATAAGAAGTGCTGTCATCCTGCAAGATCACACCGTCCCTGGAAAATGTAAATTGAAGAAACGGCCCTGTAACGTCCGGATTAAACTCAATGGTTTCTCCCACACAGCCTGATTGGTTTTGCGGAGTTCTATTTACCAATGGCAGATGCTGCATGAAAAATCTATGTATCTCTTCTCCTTCCATTGCCCGCTGATAGAGCTTGAAATCATCCATCACAAATGTTTTACTCCCGGTCCCCCGATTACCGATGATCAATGAGTTATCATCCGTCTTCAGGGTAAGTCCAGGTGCCGGAACAGCTACTTCTGGCATTCCATCCAGATAAGAATTCAGCTCTGTACCATTAAATGTTGCCGTAACAAGATGCCACACGCCTGGTTGGAGCGTGCTATTTGAGATGTGCTCGTAAACGGTTCCATCTGCAGCTGTAATGGCAAAAATGAGATGCAAATCGGGATCGATAAACAATCCGTAGTTTCCAATAGAATCAGCACCACCATCCGGTTTTGCTAATATAGGCTCCACCCTGTCAGGCTGGGTGTCGATCCTTATGGAGAGTGCTATGGTAAGCAGATCCGGAATATCCAGATCCGGATCGTCCGGGATCTCAAGGTAACTATCGGTTCCAGCAAACCTCACTGCCTGGAGTGGGGTTCCGAAAATACCAGAATCAGGAGCCACGGAATACGCCACCGCCGATCCGGTATGTCCTGTGGAGTCAGATAAATTTCCATTGAAAGCATAAAACGCCATCAATGCCGAACTGTCCACAGGAGGATAGTCCTCCTGTGATATAAGCATCAGATGAATGGAATCGGAAATTAGGCGTGAACCTCGATCCATAATTTCACAATAGAAGTATCCTGTATCGGTAACACTCACATTTTCGATCGTAAAATTACGGGCAGATTGTTCTATAAGATTCCCGTTCTGATACCACTGGAAAGTGGCCAAATCAGTGTTACCTGACAGAATTAGCTCCAGGGTGACCATCGCATTTTCATACGCTTTTAACACATAGGGTTGGTCCATAATAATAATATCTGAAGGGGCGAGCAACTCCTCCACATCAAAATACTTGCTGTGCTCAGACATACAATTATATGCGATGCAGGAGTACTCTCCAAAATCGTTTTCGGATTGTATCGCTACCATACAAATGGAATCGATTCCTTCCTGGATTACCTCTTCACCCTTTTTGAACCTGTACTGAAGGAAAGGTCCGCTGTCCTTCGAAATCAGCTCGATGGTATCTCCCAGGTAGGCCGGGATGTTAGGTCGCTCATTGTCAGGCCAGAGGATAGAATGCCTAAAGATGCTTTCTATCTCTTGTTGCTGAAGAACACGCTTATAAAGAACAATGTCATCCATTTTTCCGGTGAATCCGCTTCCCACAGAATTTCCAAACCAGAGCGGATGATCATTGGGTAGTATGGAAGTGGATCCGCTACTGGATCTACCAACGAGTTCTTCGCCATGGTATATTTCAACAGTACTTCGATCAAAGGTAATAGTAAAGGAAATCCACTGCTCTGTTATCATTCCCCAGCCTGATCCGTAGGTCGTCACCGATCCAGGAGCATCGGTAAAAGAAAAACTCCACGGGTTTCCATATGGACCATATTCGCCGGGAAAGATGGAGATCCAGTAACTACCTGTGGAGGGAGTCTCCGCGTCTGATTTGGAGATGATCCTGGTTTCAGCCTCAGGAACTGAATCAAGATAGATCCAGAAAGAGATGGAAAGAATATCTGTGAAATCCAGCGATGGATCATCATCGATACGCAGGTAACTATCGGGAGCTGTCAGATGAACAGCATTCAGGGAATTGCAAAAACGGTCTTCCGTCAGCTCAGCATTGAAAGGATAGGCCGAAACATTATTCCCTGTTGAGTCCCGGAAGCTACCATAAAAATCGTAGTACGCCGACAGGTCGGTGGTATCAATAACAGGATATCCGGGTTGCGCCCGTAGATCGTTCAAAGGTGAAAGAACAAAACTGAATGCGATTAAAAAAAATACAATAGCAATGGTGTGAAGGCTTTTTTTCTTCATTGTAGGGTGTATTGCGTTGAACCATGGCCTGACTTCCATCCAGTCAGAAATCAAAACTAATTGTACGAAAAAAAGAAGGTTGTGTTACGGGAAGTTATGAACGGTTCAGTGTATATGCTGGCCTAGCTCTTTGCTTACCCAGTTGTTTTATAAACTAATAATAGAAGGCGCTGAAAGAATTTTGTTGCTTTGTTTTATTCCTCAGTATGAGCTCAGTTTTCCCGTAATGCTATAAAACATTTGTTCATACAGTGTTTCATTCAATGGAAATAACGTAACTTACTGATTATTAAGTATAAAAAATATTGTTCTGATCAGTGACAGACTAAGGTATTGCCTTGTAATTAGCAGTAAAACACAAATAATCGTACCTGTACGATATAACAAGTTTAAGCATGAAAAGAATAATTATGAAATCAGTCATTTTACTTGTATTAACGGTGGTACCGTTTACCATGGCCGCCAACTCAGTGGCATCTGACGATAGTCTGCATACAGCAACCGGTTGGCAGTCTCCACCCGACGAAATTCTAAACGTGCTCCACGCCCCGAAGCTCCCCTGGGTATGGACGGCACCAGATGGTGAATACCTTCTACTAGCCGATCCTGTCACTTATCCCTCACTTGCCGAGCTTGCAGCGCCCATGCACAAGCTGGCCGGCATCCGGATAAATCCCGTCCTGAATAGTTACCATGGCGAACATGGAGGTACCTATCCCCGCCTGGTTAGGGCAGAGGATGGAACCACCACACCACTTGCTATACCAACGGATGCAGAGGTCCTGGACGTGGCATGGACTGTGGATGGCCAGCGATTCGCACTCACAGTCGTATATGATAATCACATCAGCCTGTGGGTAGGCACGGCGGAAGGAAAGGTGGCCAGGATCGAGAACATGGCCCTCAACCCACTGATGGACATTCCCGTGAAGTGGTTACCCGATCAGGAGAACCTGCTGGTCTACTGCATCCCTGAACGAGGACCGGCTCCTATGCCTCCAGCTATACCCGCTGGTCCTGAGATCATTGAGGGAGAGGGAGCCTCGGCCCGCTCCACTTACGAAGCGCGTAATCTGCTGGAAACCGCTCACGATGATGCCCTCTTCGAATACTACACCACCTCAGAATTGGTGATCGTCGACCCGGTAAATAGTAAGGTAAAGGTCTTGGGTGAACCCGCTCCTTATACCTTGGCCGAGATTTCGCCGTCTGGCGAGTATTTGCTAGTCCAGCGTCTTGTAGGTCCCTGGTCGCACGAGGTGGCCTGGTGGCGTTTCGCCAGAGAGATCGAGGTATGGGACCTTGAGGGTAAGCTGGTTGCAAACATTGCTTCGCTGCCCCTGGCAGACGAGGTCCCGGTTCATGGTGAACCAATGGGACCACGTTCAGTTTCGTGGCGTCCCACAGCTCCACATACCCTCTTCTGGGTCGAAGCTCTTGACGGCGGAGATCCCGTGGCCGAGGTACCACATCGGGACCGACTTATGAGACTGGAAGCGCCCTTTACAGAAGTACCCCAGGAGGCTTTCAGGGCAGAGCATCGTATTCTACCCTGGCATAATGCCTGGGGTGCCGAAGACGGCATGCTTATGCTCACACAGTACGAGCGGATGCGTCGCTGGCGTTATGTCTGGCTGCTGGACGTGGATGAGGGCACCTCACGCCTTTGGTTCGATCTCGACGAGGCTGACCGTTATGGAGATCCGGGCAATCCTGTTTTACACCCCTTGCCCAACGGTCACTTGGTGTTGCGCCAGAAGGGAAACGCAGTTTACTTCCGCGGGAGCGGTGCAACCGAGCAGGGCGACCGGCCCTTCCTGGATCTACGCTCCCTAAAAACGGGTGAGAGTGAGCATCTGTTCCGCTGCGAACCTGACCGCTACGAGTACTTTGTGGCCTTTGCAGGAGATGAAGACCGCTTCATATTGCGCTCTGAATCCGCAGTCGACGTTCCCAATTACTATCTGGCAACATTTGGGAAGAAGGTCAACGCGGCTGTGGGTGAGCCCACCCGAGCACTTAATCGTGTACCTATCACCCAATTCGAGGATCCTACACCCCAACTACGCGAGATCGAGAAGCGCATTATACGTTACGAGCGAGAAGACGGTGTACCCCTCAGCTTCCACCTGCATCTTCCTCCAGACTATGTGGAAGGAATACCGCTACCCACAGTAGTATACGCCTATCCCCAAGAATACTCCGGTGCAGCCACTGCGGGACAGGTAAGAGGCTCAACTCAACGCTTCATGCGTTTGTACGGTGCCTCCCACCTCTATTTCCTGCTACAGGGTTACGCAGTCCTTGACCAGACTGCCATGCCGATGCTGGGCGATCCCGAGACTACCTACGACACCTTTGTACCCCAACTGGTGGCTGACGCGGAAGCTGCAGTAGCTAAGGCCGTGGCGATCGGAGTGACCGATCCCGAGCGGATTGGAGTAATTGGCCATAGCCATGGCGGGCTTATGGTGGCCAACCTCCTTGCCCACTCTGACCTATTTCGGGCCGGCATTGCACGCAGCGGCTCATACAATAAAACCAACCAGCCATTTGGCTTTCAGTCCGAACGTCGTTCCCTTTTCGATGCAAGGGATGCCTACATACAGCTTTCGCCGACTTTCTTCGCTGATCAGGTCAACGAGCCGATACTGATCATTCACGGAAACGACGACTCCAACCCGGGTACCCTCACGTTTCAGTCCGAGGTCTTCTTCGAAGCTGTACGCGGTTCAGGCGGCACAGCCCGGCTGGTGCTATTGCCTTTTGAGGACCATGGCTACCGGGCCAGGGAGAGTTTGGAACATGTGCTCTGGGAACAGCTCAGGTGGTTCGACAATTATGTGTATGATGCTGGAACTGTAACGCCCCAAAACTCCAACTTGGAGTAAAACCAATAAAGGCATTGCTAATAGTTAGTTTTTCTTCTTATCGGAAATTGGGCTTAACGAAGCAATATATACTACAACCCTGATAATTTTTTTATCTCATTCAAAATATTAAGCGCTTCCATGGGAGTCAGATTGTTGATATCCAGGCCGGCAATTTGATCACGGATCTGTTTCAGGACGGGGTCATCCAGCTGGAAAAAGCTCATCTGTAGTCCTTCACGCTGACCAGCAAGATCGCCAACCGGCTTGCTGAGGTTCTCTTTTCCTTCTGTCTTCTCAAGCTCTTCAAGTATTTCGCTGGCCCTTTTCACCACACTTTTAGGCATTCCTGCCATCTGAGCCACATGGATCCCGAAACTGTGTTCGCTTCCTCCGGGTACCAGTTTTCTAAGGAAAATAACCCTGTCATCCAGCTCTTTGATAGATACATTGTAATTCCTGATCCTGTGAAATGAGGCCTCCATCTCATTCAGTTCATGATAGTGTGTTGCAAAAAGGGTTTTGGCCTTTCCTTCTTGTTTTTCATGAATGTATTCTACCATGGCCCAGGCAATGGAGATCCCGTCATAGGTGCTGGTTCCGCGTCCTATCTCATCCAGGATCACCAGACTCCTCTCTGAAAGATTGTTCAGGATGGAAGCCGCTTCCAGCATCTCCACCATGAATGTGGATTCTCCCAGGGAGATATTGTCCGAAGCCCCCACCCTGGTAAAGATCTTATCAACCCAACCTATGCGGGCAGATTCAGCGGGAACAAAACTTCCCACCTGTGCCATCAGTGTGATCAGTGCGGTTTGTCTTAAAAAAGCCGATTTTCCCGACATGTTGGGCCCAGTAAGAATCATGATCTGCTGCTCCTGGTCATCTAATTTCACACTGTTGGTCACATAAGCTTCATCCACCGGCAGTTGTCTTTCGATCACAGGATGCCTCCCTTCGGTAATCTCGATGCTGGTAGTTTCATTGACCTCCGGACGGCAATATTTATATTCAATGGCAATCCTTGAAAAGGAGAGCAAGCAATCGAGTCGTGCCACCAGGGACGCATTCAGCTGGATGGTTTTCACCGATCCTGAGATACCTGCAACCAGATCCTGATACAAGCGTGTTTCCAGTACCAGGCTCTTCTCTTCAGCCCCAAGGATCTTCTCCTCGTAAGATTTTAACTCCTCTGTAATATAGCGCTCTGCACTGACCAATGTCTGTTTTCTGATCCACTCCTCCGGAACTTTTTCTTTGTGGGTATTTCGTACTTCAATATAGTATCCGAAAACATTGTTAAATCCCACCTTCAGGCTCGAAATACCGGTTCTTTCCATCTCCCTCTGCTGAAGTTGCACCAGGTAACTCTTTCCGGAATGCATGATTTCCCTCAGTTCATCCAACTCTTCCGAAACACCAGCCGCAATCACACCACCCTTGTTCAACAAAGCGGGGGGCTCATTCTCTATCTCTTTGTCAATTCGCTTCTTCACTCCGTTGCAGGGATCCAGCTGGGAGGCCAGTTTTTGAAGTGATACCTCATCCGATTGATCACATTGTTGTTTTAGCGGATCAATCGCGGTCAGTGCATTTTTTAGCTGTACCAGCTCCCGCGGGGCAATCCGTCCAACAGCGACCTTTGATATAATCCTCTCCAGGTCCCCAATTTTTTTGATCTGTTCCGCCAGGAACTCCCTGAATTCCTCATCCTGCCATATCTGTTCAACCATGTTATGCCGTTCCCGGATCAAAAGCACATCCTTCAGAGGAAGGGCCAGCCATCGCTTAAGAAGACGCGATCCCATGGGAGTTACTGTTCTATCCATCACATCCAGAAGGGTTCTGGCCCCTTCGTAGAGGGAATGAAAGATCTCCAGGTTTCTAATTGTGAACCGGTCAAGCCATACGTAATGATCACGTTCAATCCGGGAGAGCCTCGAAATATGTCCTGTACTGGTATGTTGGGTCAGCTCCAGATATTGCAATATGGCCCCACTGGCAATGATGCCGGGAATCATATCATGGACACCAAAACCCTTCAGATTTTGTGTTTCGAATTGCCGTTGCAACTTGTCCCTTGCATTGTCCTCTGTATAGACCCAGTCATCCAACGAAAATGTATAATAGCCTTCACCAAAAGCTTCATTAAACATTTCACGATGGCTTCTCTGAATAAGCACCTCTTTGGGGCTGAAACTGCTAAGCAGCTTATCAATGAAATCCATATCACCCTGGGAGGTCAGGAACTCTCCTGTGGAAATATCCAGAAACGAAATACCATTGACATGCTGGTCCAGGTAAACACTGGCCAAAAAGTTATTCTCCTTATTTTCCAGTACATTGTCATTGAATGTTACTCCTGGAGTGACAAGTTCAGTAATCCCCCTTTTTACAATCTTCCGGGTAAGCTTTGGATCTTCCAATTGTTCGCAGATGGCCACACGCTGACCTGCGCGTACAAGCTTTGGTAAGTAAGTATCCAGTGAGTGATACGGGAATCCTGCCAGTTCAACGAAAGATGCAGCACCGTTTGCCCTTCGGGTAAGGGTAATTCCTAAAATCTCTGCGGTCCTTATCGCATCTTCCCCAAAAGTCTCGTAAAAGTCCCCAACCCTGAAAAGTAATACTGCATCGGGATGTTTGGCCTTGATGGTGTAGTACTGCTTCATCAAGGGGGTTTCAACGATATTTTTTGGTGTTGTCAATGTCAAATAATTCTATTTCAAAATTAATCCAAAATCGTAAGTTCTTTTATTTCTCCCGTTTTTTTTCGTAATTGAGACCATGCTCTCAAAAAAATATACCCTTACCTATCTGATCTTTGCTGGTTTCTTTCTGGGAATTCTCTTTGGTTGGCTGGTGGGAGAACCCATTCTGCCCATTGCGGAACCCATGCAGAAGTTGTTTCTAAGGTTGCTCCGAATGGCAATTCTTCCCCTTGTTATCACATCCATTATCAGCGCTGTAGTACAGGTAGGAAGCAGCAGAGGATTGGGATTGATTAGTCTGCGAACCATTACCTATTATCTTTTCACAAGTTTGCTGGCCATCCTTACCGGACAAATTCTGGTGAATATTTTCAAGCCGGGAAGTGGGGCCAATATTAGTCTGTCTGAACAGCCTGATGGCATTGCTGTGGTGGACCAGGGGTTTGGAGAGCTTTTACTGAACATAATTCCGGAAAATCCTTTCGAAGCGATGGCCAACGGAGATGTGCTACCAGTGATCTTCTTCTCTCTTCTTTTTGGATTCTTTGTGACACAGCTGAAAACAGATCAACGTGACCTGATGGGAAATGTGTTCCGCGCAGCATTCGAAGCGATGATGAAATTGACCTCCTTCGTGATCTGGACTGCTCCCATAGGGGTATTTGGAATTATTGCAGGAATCGTAGCAAAAACCGGATTTGATGCTTTTGCTTCTCTGGGGAAATTTTTCCTGGTGGTATTGGCCGGCCTGTCCATTCATTTCTTCATTACACTGCCCCTGTTGTTAAAATATATTGGGAAATTCAGCCCGGTAAAACACTACCGTGGAATGCTTTCAGCGCTAATGACTGCATTTTCGACCTGTTCCACCATAGTTACACTTCCCCTTACCATGAAGGCGGTTACTGAAGTATCGGGGGCTTCAAAAAAAGCAGCAGGATTCGTGCTGCCCATCGGAGCGACTATCAATATGGACGGCACCGCACTGTATGAATGTGTCGCCACCATTTTCATTGCGCAGGTCTATGGCTTTGACCTCACACTTGCCCAGCAGGGGATTATCGTAATTACTGCTGTACTGGCCTCCATTGGTGCGGCCAGTATCCCCATGAGTGGCTTCGTGATGATGACCATCATCCTGAATGCGGTTGGACTACCCCTTGAAGGGGTTGCCCTTATCCTGGCAGTAGACAGGATCCTGGACATGTTCCGCACCACGGTCAATGTGTTCAGTGACAGCGTAGGCGCAGTAGTGATCAGCCGGCTCGAAAATGATTCTTAGAAGCTTATATCAACACCTATTGCAACTATGAATGTGTCTTTACCGTAAGTATCTGTAAAAGATGTACTCAACATATCGTAAGTTTGGGCATTATCGTAGTCCTCGTACATCACGTAAACCACACCAGCATTGATGGTAAACATTTCTCCCACATTCACGAAAACACCACCGCCAACGGTGTTGCTTTTCAACCCATAACTCAGATCGGACTGGTAATCCTGATTGACTCCGTTGTTCCCGTAAGAGAATCCTGCACTGACACCTAACATGCCCAATAACTTATACTCCAGACTGGCAGATATGGAATAACCATTATCGTCAATGGTGGATTCATTATTGATCTGTTCACCACCTTCATCAATATTTCCATAATAGGCCGATTTGTCCAGATAGTAGTTAAGTCCCACCATGGCAGTCAATTTTTTCAGCGGCTTCACCTGAACCCCTGCTGAGAACATACCCGGAAGGTCTGAACGGTTTTTCTCACCATCCGGAAACATATTCACATCATCCACTTCAGTATCATTGGTCAGTTCCAGTTTGGTTTGATGCTCATATTTGACAGCCACATTGAGCATGTCACTAAGATGGAGATTTACTCCGATGATCGGGGCAAAACCCGAACCTTCCTGAACCGCATTAAGTTCCGCATCTGCAGTCATGACATCAAGAGCTGCGGCATTGTTATTTAATCCTATAATTGCTTCTGTCATTTCTGGAGATGGCGGAAGGGCTTCTAGATTGGTTGCCACCCTCCTGAGGTAATCCCCCGGAGGCTGAGTACCGCCATAAGGAGCATCAATGGTCACCCCGGTTAATGATCCTTCATAACTGTTATTTACCATTACATACCTTCCGCCAATGGCAACGGAGATCATATCATTGATGGCATAGGTGGCCCCGACCTGGATCCCCATGTAAGTGGATGAGCCATTAAAGGCCGTATTCATGTCATACCCGGTAATATTCCTATAACCCGGGTCCCAGGTTGTAGCATCGAAAATCGCCTGGTCCAGGGGTTCCAAACTACCATATAGCATCGGCACCAGGGAGGAGACCGGGATCTCAAAGGAGGGAAGTCCCGTTTCAAAATTGGCAGTACCTCCTCCGCCTATGACATTAAACCCGGCCGAAAAGGCCCATTTATCCATCTTATAAGCTGCATAAATACCGGGGAAAACCGGAGCTACCAACTCGGCTTCATAAACCGATTCCGGAGCACTATTGAGGTATTGAAAATCACTGGTGATCTGCCTGGTTTGAAAAATAGATTGGTTGGAAAGTGAGAAATGAATTCCATTTTTAAGCTGGGAAAGTCCTGCCGGATTATAGTAAACTGCATCAATTCCGTATGCAGCATGACGGGTCAGGGTTCTGGCCCAGGCTGCACTTTGATTTGTGTTGGTGACCAAACCTCCTGCATGAATCGCGAGGGTCGATAGAATAATCATCATCAACGATAGATGTAATCTTTTCATGAGAAATTGTTTTAGTTAGCGGGAACAAGAAAGGGAAAAAAAATGAAAATCAACATTTTCCCCCCGGTTTGGTTATTCTTATATTGTGAGGGGACCCTCTAATCTGAAAAGAGAAGGCAATGAGATCTATCAGGGATTCGAGGTGCGAAATCGAAAAGCTTACTCCTGGAAAAAACCTCTTCCGGGTGAGGAGAAATCATAAAAACAGTACATATGGATTTAGGATTAAAAGACAAAGTAATGCTGGTGGCCGCCTCCAGCAAAGGGCTGGGATTTGGAATTGCCAGGCAGGCTGCCCTGGAGGGTGCAGTTGTTTCCATTGGTAGTCGCAGCAAAAGAAACATCAATGAGGCTATTAACCGCATCAAAAATGAGGTGCCCGGTGCTGCTGTGTATGGCTTCCCCCTGAATGTGGCCGATCCCGGTTCCATAGAGATCTGGATAAAAAACACACTTAAAGAACTGGGAACCATCGACGGATTGGTGGTGAATGGAGGTGGCCCACCTCCCGGTACATTTGATGAAATTGATGACAGCACCTGGTTATCCGGTTATGAGAATACCCTGATGAGTGCCGTAAGGATGATCAGAGGAGTTTTGCCTGAAATGCGCAGGAAACAATCAGGAACTATTTTAACCGTTACTTCAAGTTCCATCAAAGAACCCATTGATAATCTATTACTTTCAAATGTATTTAGATCCGGGGTAACCAGTCTTGTGAAGAGCCTCTCCTTCCAGGTGGCAAAAGATAATATCCGAATCAATAATCTTGTCCCCGGTTTTTTTGATACAGAGAGACTGAAGGAGCTCGACCTGCGAAACTCGGGTGAATGGAGGCTCAGTCTGGACAATGTAAGAAAGATCAATTTCGAGAAGATCCCATTGGGCAGGTATGGTGATCCCGACGAGTTTGGGAAAGCGGCTATTTTCCTGCTTTCAGAAGCTGCTTCTTACGTTACCGGTGAAACCTTTATCATTGATGGGGGCAAAATGCGGACTGTATGGTAACCGAACCCCATGGAGAACAACCGTCCCTCAATCCTGGGTTAATGTACTATCTTTGCGGCAATGAAGGAGAAACTTTTTGGAAAGACACTGAAAGAGTTCATGGATCTATCTGTAGCCCTGGGTTTGCCCGCTTATACAGGAAAACAACTTTCCGAATGGTTGTATAAAAAAGAGATTTCAGGGTTTGAGGAGATGACCAATCTTTCCAAAGCAGCACGGACCTTGCTCGCTTCCTCCTATGAATTAGGAATCCATGAACCAGTTGATGTTCAGGAATCCATCGATGGAACAAAAAAATACCTCTTCCCGGCTCTTTCGGGTAAATTTATTGAAACCGCATACATTCCCGACGGAAAAAGAAGTACCGTTTGTGTTTCATCGCAGGTAGGATGTAAAATGGGATGTCTTTTCTGTATGACCGGGAAACAGGGATTCCAGGGTAACCTTACCTCGGGAGAGATCCTAAATCAGTACCGGAGCCTGCCCGAATGGAGAAAACTGACCAATATTGTCTATATGGGCATGGGTGAGCCTCTGGATAACCTGACGGAAGTACTTAAAAGTCTGGAAATTCTAACCTCTGAATGGGGATTTGGGCTGAGTCCGCGTCGAATTACCGTCTCCACCATCGGTATTACCCCGGCCATGCTTGAATTCCTTGAAAAAAGTGAAGCCCACCTGGCTGTAAGCCTCCACTCTCCCTTCGATGAAGATCGCAGGAAATTGATGCCAATTCAGCAGGTGTATCCACTGAAAGAGGTATTGAATGAGATCAGATCATGGGACTTTGGTCGTCAGCGCAGGATCTCCTTTGAATACATTCTCTTCAAAAGATTCAATGATTCTCCTGCCCATGTAAATGAGCTTTCCAGAATACTTCACGGAATTCGTTGCCGCATCAATCTGATCCGTTTTCACCCCATACCCGACACACCCCTTGAATCGCCAGATGAATCCACCATTGAGCATTTCAGGGACCTGTTGAATGCCAAAGGAATTACAACTACCATCAGGGCAAGCCGGGGCCAGGATATTTGGGCTGCCTGTGGTTTACTTTCCACAAAAAAACTGCAAATTAAAGGTTGATTTTTTTCGATAAGTGACCCATTCATTCCATTAACCTGAAAAAGGGATGTTCTGGCTTCTTGATTTATTGATGTTCTTCTTCCCTGTAAACTGCCTTGTCTGTGATAAACGTCTCACTTCCCCCGGAGCAGTGCTTTGTTTGGAGTGTGAGTATAAAATGCCGAGAACCGGCTACAGGGATCTTAAAGATAATCCTGTAAGCAAGGTGTTCTGGGGAAGGGTCCCTGTGGAGATGGGGACCTCTCTGTTCCGGTTTGAAAAAGGTTCGGCTTATCAAACCCTGCTCCATGATCTTAAATACAGGGGGAACAAAAAAGTGGGTACTCATCTGGGACGTCTACTGGGACATGAACTGAAGCATACCAGCTTTTCAAGCTGTGATTTGCTGGTCCCGGTTCCTTTGCATCAAAGAAGACTCAGGGAAAGGGGGTATAACCAGAGCGAGATCATTGCCAGGGGCACCTCCGAAGTGATGGGAATTCCTGTGGTATCTAACCTTTTGAGACGAGCTGACCAGCACCATTCACAAACTTCCATGGGCCGCTATGAAAGATTTGAAAATGTGTCTGACAGTTTTCAACTGGCGCTGAACCCCCCAAACGTAAATGGAAAAAGGATCCTGTTAATTGATGATGTTGTTACCACGGGAGCTACCCTGGAGGCCTGCAGTCAGATACTTTTCAATCACTATAAATGCCTGGTGTATATCGCCACAGTCTCGTGTGCCTGATCAGTCATGCTTAATTTTATAAGCGACAGTCAGACAAACTACATTGTGGAAATAACCACGATACCTCGCGTGGTTCCACTCCTCAGGATCGCGGAAAGGGATAGCAGAATATGTATACCTCATTCCAATCCCTGTGGTACCATTAAACCAATAACAGAGTCCTCCAAAAACACTCAACCCAAACCTTCGGTTTTCAGGGTAGCTTTCCGGATCAATGATCCCATCCTGGTCCGATAAGACAGTTTTGACCAACACCTCGGGGGAAGTACCCACCTCCAACTGGATCTTATCATCATGAAGGTAATGGACCGATAGTGGGAGTTCCACATAGTGGTATCCGCCCCTGTAAAGGGTAGGATCATTGTCACTCGGACCTTTATATACGCCACGCATTACATATTTCATCTCTACCTGCCAGTAAATGTTGTATTCAATGTAACGGTTGATGAAAGCTCCTGCTGTTACACCTAATTTATTGAATCCTGTGTAGGCATCTCCGTCTATCTGTGAAGCAGTAATACCACCAAAAAATCCTGCATTGAGTTGTTGCCCGTTCGAGTAAAGGGACAACGCCAATATAAAGGAGGCAATGAAGAGCTTCGGTAATCCGTATTTGAATTCCCTATTCATCTGTCAACTCTTTGATCAGTTTATCGACCCCTGTCCCGGCTTTTTCTCTGATCACCCTGATCCTGGAATAGCCCGGGACAGATACTTCGTTGGGATCAATGATATAGATGGGTGCGTTTTCAGGTGCATGGTTGATCAATCCTGCTGCCGGATAGACGTTCATGGAGGTTCCTATGATCACAAGGATCTGAGCGGTGGAAACAATTTCAGCAGCCGTTTCGATGGCTGGAACAGCTTCACCAAACCAAACAACGTAGGGTCGTAATTGGGACCCTTTTTCACACAGATCCCCTTCATTCAGTTCCCAACCGTCAATGTCATAAACAAGATCGGGATCTGTGGTGCTACTCGATTTACGCAGCTCTCCATGCAGGTGAAGAATATGTGTCGAACCAGCCCTTTCATGCAGGTCGTCAATGTTCTGGGTAATGATCCTCACATCGAAATCCTTCTCCAGTTCCACCAGCCCCATGTGACCCCAGTTTGGTTTGGTTTCCAACAACTGTTTCCTACGCTCGTTATAGAACCGCAATACAAGGTCCCGATCTCGTGTCCACCCACCAGGACTTGCTACTTCATAAACGTCATACTCTTCCCACAATCCTCCCATGTCGCGAAAAGTCTTCAATCCGCTTTCTGCGCTCATACCTGCACCAGTAAGTACTACCAGCCTTTTCATTTTTCTACACTTTATGTAAATATAAGATTTTGGCTGAACAATTAGTTTCGCTATTTTTAACTATTCGCTTACCAGTCTTCTTCTGATGAATTTTGTAAAACCTAAATGATTGATCAACAGACCATAAACCAGATTTTTGAGACTGCCGACATCCTAGAGGTGATCTCCGATTTTGTAACTCTGAAAAAAAGCGGAGCCAATTACAAAGGTCTGAGCCCTTTCTCCAATGAGAAAACACCCTCCTTTATGGTCTCCCCAGCCAAAGGAATTTTTAAAGATTTTAGTTCGGGTAAAGGCGGAAATGTTGTGGGGTTCCTCATGGAACATGAAAAACTCTCCTACCCTGAGGCGCTCAGGTACCTTGCAAACAAGTACAGCATCCCCATCGAAGAGAAAGAGCTATCGGCAGAAGAGATACAGCAAAAAAATGAGAGGGAAAGCTTGTTGGCTGTCACTTCCTTTGCCTCCAAATACTTTCATGACCAGCTGGAATCGGAAGAGGGTAAAGCCATCGGTCTAAGCTATTTTCGCAAACGGGGGTTCCGGGATGATCTCTTAAAGAAGTTTCAATTAGGATACAGTCCTGAGGAGCGAACTGCATTTACCACAGAAGCGGGAAAAAACGGATACAAAAAGAGCTACCTTGTTAAAACCGGACTATCCATTGAAAGAGAAAACTACATGTTTGACCGCTTTGCCGGAAGGGTGATCTTTCCAATCCATTCACTCTCTGGAAACGTCATCGGTTTTGGTGGGCGCACACTGAAATCTGACAAGAACATAGCGAAATATCTTAACTCTCCGGAATCGGATATTTATCATAAGAGCCGTGTCCTATATGGACTTTTCGAGGCTAAAAAGTCCATTGTATCGAAAGAGCAATGTTTCCTGGTTGAGGGCTATACCGATGTAATCGCCATGCACCAGGCGGGAATAGAAAATGTGGTAGCCTCATCCGGAACAGCGCTCACCACGGACCAGATCCGGCTTATTAAACGATTTTCCGGTAATATCACAATTCTTTATGACGGAGATGAAGCGGGAATCAAGGCATCATTTCGCGGCATCGATATGATCCTGGAAGAGGGTATGAACGTGAAGGTGGTGATGCTCCCCGATGGAGAGGACCCCGACTCCTTTGCCAGGTCACACAGCTCTTCCGAATTCCTTGAATTTATCAAGTCCAGTGAAAAAGATTTTATCTCCTTTAAAACTCAGATCCTTCTGGTCGAAGCCCAGCATGATCCCATAAAAAGGGCACAATTGATCACAGACATTGTAAAGTCTGTGGCAGTCATTCCCGACGGTATTATGCGCAGTGTTTTCCTAAAGGACAGTAGCCTGCTTCTGGGGGTTGAAGAGCAGATCCTATACAACGAAGTGAATAAGATCCGACGTCGTATTCAGGAGCAGAAATGGCGCAGAGAGCAGTCAGGCCGCAGAGAGTATCCGGGTCGTAAGGATTGGGAGGAACAGCCTCGGACTACACTCCCCCAACAACCATTGGTTCCCGGATTTGTGGAGAATGTATTTTCGGAAATAGAGGAGCGTGAAATTATCTATTTCCTTCTGAAATTTGGAAACCAGCTCCTTCACTTAAGCAGTGAAGAAAATGCAGAAGTCAGTGTGGCCCAATATATTATCAGGGAGATCCAAAATGATGAACTGGAATTTACCAACCTGGTATACAAACAAATCTTCGAAGATGTGAAAGATCTCAATGAACGCAGTGAACCGGTGGCAGAACGCTATTTCGTCTACCACGATCAGGCAGGTGTGAGAGAGTTGGCCGTAGATATATACACTTCCCGGTATGAATTGAGCAAGGTGTGGAAACGTAAAGAGGCCTACGTTGAAATGCCAGGGGAAAACCTGGGCTTTGAGATTCCCAAATCATTGCTTTCCTATAAGATGACGGTCATTGAAAAAGCATTGTCCCATCTTAGAAAGGAGTTGGAGAACATTGAAAAGAATAGCGATGTCGAAGCACTCAATCATTTGATTGTAAGGATCCAGAGTTTGGAGCAGGTAAAGCGCGAGCTTTCCATCGGTTTAGGAGGACGAACCATTATTCGTTAATTCCTCTTTTCCAGTTTCTGAAGAAGTAGATCCAGCGCCATTTTTACTCCTTTTTCAACGGTCAGATAGTCCAAAATCTCCTTATGCTGGTACAGAATGACCATGGTCATTTGTGTGTTGTTCCTCTGGAGACTGGTATAGAATTCAGGTTTATTCAGTCGGTAAGCTTCTCTGATCCGACGTTTTAACAAGTTCCGGTCCACCGCCTTTTTAAAAAGTCTTTTAGGAACAGATATGGCGACCATGGCTGGATACTGTTCCGATTCTGTCTGACTGTATATGATCCTGATGGGGTATGAGGCTACAGACCTCCCTGACTGAAACAGAGAAGAGATGGCTTTTTTGCTGGAGAGTCGCTCTCCCTTTTTGAAAGAAAATTCGGGCATAAAAAAAGGGAGATTTCTCCCCCTCAAGTTAGTAATATTTTCACTTAGGCCTTCCCGTTGTTCTTATTATAATCCTTGATAAAATTTTCAAGCGCCATGGTCATGGAAGGAGCCTGGGGCTGGGGGGCAGTAATATCCAGGCGTAATCCTGCCTCTTTTGCTGCTTTTGCAGTTTTTGCACCAAATGAGGCTATTTTTGTTTCGTTTTGTTTGAAATCCGGGAAATTTTGAAAAAGTGATTTTATTCCCGATGGGCTGTAGAATACAAGAATATCATAATTCACATCTGCCAGATCGGATAGATCACTGCATTCGGTTCTATATAGAATTGCTTTCGAAAATTCGAAATTACTCTTCATCAAAAGGACCGGGATCTCCTCCTTATGTGCAGCTGATAAAGGCAGTAAGAATTTTTCACTTTTATGCTTATTCATGATCTCAAGGAGATCTGTAATCTGGCCATTTCCGTAAAAAATCTTCCTTTTCCGATATACAATATACTTCTGAAGATAATAGGCCGTAGCTTCTGAAACACAGAAATATTTCATCGTATCCTGAATACTGGTACGGGTCTCTTCTGCCATCCTGAAATAATGATTAATGGCTGTCTTACTGGTAAATATAACCGCTGTGTGTGAACCTATATCAACCTTTTCCTGTCTGAAATCCCTGGCGGTTACCCCCTCAATATGAATAAAGGGCCTAAAATCAATTTTGAGATTATGCTTGCTGGCTAAGTCAAAATAGGGGGATTTATTATTCTCGGGCTCTGGTTGAGACACAAGGATTTTCCTTATTCTTCCCATATACTATCCGTTTTTTCTCTGCTTAAAGGATACCTTCTAACCACTTGTACAGTAATGCAAGCGGTACTATTTCAAGGGCACAAAGGTACAAAAACATATAGAATAACGAAACATCTTTCTTAAAAGAAAAAATCACACTTCTAAACAATCGCATCATTACAACCAGCGCAACAGTAAACATGGTCAGCCATAAGAACATCCCCCGCAACACCCCGGAAGTGTACACAACAAAAAGCAATAGTGGCAGAATAATCATGCCTATTAACTTATTAAATATAAATACATTATATAAATATTCTCTGAAAATTCTGATGCGGTTGAATATAAGCCCTGCCAGGTTTATTAACACGATCCTTCCAAAAAAAATTCCCACCAACAATGCCAGGTTAAATAGATATAAGAGGATGCCATTCAGGTTATTAGGGGTCAATTCCACCTCCTCTTCCACAATAAAGAGCAGAAATGCCATACTCAGGAAATATAATGCATATAAGGTCTTGTCTAATTGATTCTGTAATAGACTATTATCCTTAAACATTCTGGTAGCTACCTGAAAATTAGTGGATGCCTGAACAGTTTGGATAAGGATATTTCCATAGTACAATCTTATCCATGCAAAAAAGCCAAGAAGTATAAAAAGGTAAATAAATAACCAGACAGGGTTGAATATTTGACTTTTCTCGATCAAATTCAGTCCGCCTTCTACCGGAACAATACCTTCTGCAATCTTGGATAGCTCAAAAACAGACTGAGGAAGCGTATCCTTAACAGCCTCCAATGTATCTGTGAAAGGCATCATGGTAGAATTCTGGCCCGACATTTGGAGTAAATTTGATCACAAAGATACACATCGGTCATTCTTAAAAAAAGTTAATATAAAGTGATATTTGAATTCTTTGTAGTTCCTTTAGACCCGGGAATGCACTGTACAGGATCATTAATGAAGAACAGATGAAAAAAACAAAACGTAATATTTTCGTTGGAGGATTGCTCATCATCTTGCTGAGCTTGGGGTTTACTACCATAAAGAACAAGGACCTTGAACTGGTAAAAAATCTGGATATCTACTACACCCTGTTCAGAGAACTGAATATGTTCTATGTGGATGAAACTGATCCTGAAAAGCTTGTCACCACCAGCATCAATGCCATGCTCACTTCCCTTGACCCTTACACCACTTATATTCCCGAATCCGATATGGATGATTTTAAATTCCAAACTACCGGGGAATATGGAGGCATTGGATCGCTTATTCGCAAATCTGGTGATCATGTGATTATTGCTGATCCATATGATGGATTTCCGGCTGCCAAATCGGGGATCCGTGCCGGAGATAAAATACTCAAGGTGGATGGTGAGCCGGCCGGACAGATGGCCATTGATGCGGTTAGTGATAAATTGAAAGGGAAACCGGGGACCAACCTCAAGTTGACTGTAGAGAGGTACGGTGAAGATAAGCCTCTTGATTTTTCCCTGGTAAGAGAAAAAATCTCCATTCGCAGTGTTCCCTATTATGGCATGATCGATGAACATACCGGTTATATCCGCATCGCTAATTTTACAACTGGTGCCGGAAAAGAGGTTGAAAATGCATTAAAATCACTTCAACGAACCCATAATATGAAATCACTGGTATTGGATTTTCGTTCAAATCCAGGGGGTTTGCTAATTGAAGCTGTCAGGATCTGTAACCTTTTCATAGGTAAAGGGGAAATGATCGTGAACACCCGGGGTAAAGTGAAGCAATGGGATTCTGAATACATTACCCAGCAAGAGCCGGTTAACACAGAAATTCCGCTTGTTGTCCTGATCAATCGGGCATCCGCTTCAGCATCAGAAATTGTGGCTGGGGCCCTGCAAGACCTGGATCGTGCAGTGATTGTGGGACAGAGAACCTTTGGAAAAGGTTTGGTTCAAACCTCCAGACCCCTCAAATATAACGCTCAGCTTAAAGTAACCACAGCCAAGTACTATATTCCCAGTGGCCGGTGTATTCAGGCTCTTGATTATTCCAATCGGAACGATGATGGCAGTGTGGGTGTTATTCCCGACTCCCTTATTTCGGAGTATGAAACCAGAAATGGTCGGCTGGTATATGATGGGGGTGGCATTCAACCCGATTTCGAGGTTATTCCAGAAATGCTTTCAGAAATCACGCTTCAACTCTATACCCAGAATATGTTTTTTGATTTTGCAACCCGCTACCGCTGTACAAATGATGAGATAACAGCTCCTGAATCGTTCAATATATCAGATGATGAATATACTTCATTTAAATCTTTTGTTGAAGAAAACGGATTTGAATTTCAGACTGCCAGCGAAAAGGCTTTTAAGAACCTTATAAAGACAGCAAAACGAGAAAAATATTATGACCTCGCCAGCGAAGAGTTCTTCTCACTGGAGCAAATGCTTTCTCATAATAACCTGAAAGATTTGGAAACATTCCGGGATGAGATCAGGCAAATCCTTTCGGAAGAGATTGTAAACCGGTACTATTACCATGCCGGAAGGATCCTTGCGCAGATCCAGGAAGACATACAGCTTGATAAGGCTCTTGAAGTACTTAATGAGCCTGCCCTTGTGAAAGAAGTACTTACTGGAAACCAGGGTGCACTTGCCATAGCCGGTGCAACTTACTAATTTTAATGAGCTTCAAGCCAGTTTGCTCCTTCTCCCATATCAACAGTTAAGGGCACCTGCAGTTGTACAGCATGTTCCATCTTCTCCCTGACGATCTGTTTCACCCTGTGTAATTCATTTGGTTTTACATCGAAATTCAATTCATCATGTACCTGGAGGATCATGACCGATCTTAATTGCCCCGACTCAAAAGCTTCCTGAATATTCACCATGGCAATCTTAATGACATCAGCTGCTGATCCCTGAATGGGTGAATTGATGGCGTTTCTTTCCGCATTTCCCCGAACCACCGAATTCCTTGAAAGAATATCTGGAAGATATCTCCTGCGTCCGTACATGGTCTCCACATATCCTCTTTCACGGGCCATTTTTATACATTCATCCATATAGGCTCTGATTTGGGGATATGTCTCAAAATAGCCATCAATTAATTGTCGCGCCTCTGATCTTGAAATGTGCATTCTCTGTGATAATCCAAATGCTGAAATTCCATAAATAATCCCAAAGTTGGCTGTCTTTGCATTGCTTCGCATTTCCCTGGTTACCGATCCCGGATCCACCTTATAGATCTTTGCAGCTGTGGTGGTATGAATATCTTCATCATTAACAAAAGCCTTAATCATCTGACTGTCATTGCTGAGATGGGCCATTATTCGAAGCTCTATCTGAGAATAGTCTGCAGACAGAAAAATATTACCCTCCTCCCCAGGAATAAAGGCCCTTCTTATTTCCCTGCCACGAGCTTCCCTCACAGGAATATTCTGAAGGTTGGGATTGTTGGAAGACAATCTTCCCGTAGTGACCAGGGCTTGATTAAATGAGGTGTGTATTTTTCCTGTCTCCTCTTTTACAAGCTTTGGAAGTGCTTCCACATAAGTGGAGAGAAGTTTTCTTAAAGATCTGTATTCCAACACTTTCGCTACTACAGGATGCCTCTCTTTCAATTGAAGCAGCACCTCCTCACCTGTAGCATATTGTTTTGTTTTGGTTTTCTTCGGATCTGATATAATCTTCAACTTCTCGAACAGAACTTCTCCCAGCTGTTTGGGAGAACTTATATTAAATTCTGTTTCTGCCAGTTTATAAATTTCCGATTCTGAAACAATTATATCTCTCCTTAGCTCTTCTGCAAATATCTTCAGTGCATCCACATCAAGTTTAACACCCTGATGCTCCATCTTCATCAACACAGGAACCAGGGGCATCTCTATCTGTTCAGAGAGTTTACTGAATCCTTGTTTAGCCAGTTGTTTTTTCAATATCCATGCCAGTTGAAAGGTAATATCAGCATCCTCTCCTGCGTACTCTTTAGCCCTTTCCGGATCAACTGATCTGAAAGTTGTTTGTCGTTTCCCCTTCTTTCCGATCAGCTCTTCTATTTTTACCATGGAATAATCCAGGTATTGTTCAGCCAGTACATTTAAATTGTGTTTTTGATCTGGTTTAAGCAAAAAATGTGCAACCATCGTATCAAATAACCTGCCTTTAACATCTAAATTATAATTCTTTAAGATGTGCAGATCATATTTCAAATTTTGACCTATCTTCTCAATTTCAGAATCCAGAAATGGGGCAGCCAGTTCACTAATCCATGAACGTATTTCCCCGGGGTCATCTTCAAAAGAGACATAGAAAGCTTTGTTCGCTTCCCAACTAAATGCGATCCCTACCAATTCTGCCTTCAGTGGATCGAGCCCGGTAGTCTCGGTATCAAAACAAAAAGCATTGAGTCCGGAAAGTTTTTTGGCCAGCACTTTTACCCCACCAAGGTCGTTGATCAATTCATATTCGTGTTCAACCGATTCTATGGTCTTGAATGTTGTTTCAGCGGCACCACCACCTTCTGTTTCGGGGGATCCAAACAGAGTGCCCTGATTGACACTTCCTGAAAAAACAGTATTTTGTGAAGTATCTCTCAGGATTCGGTTTGCTAAATTTTTAAATTCCAGCTCTTTAAACAAATCCTTTAAAGCGACATGGTTCAACTCTTTCCTTGCCAGGTCCGCTGTTGGTTGTTTAACAGGAACTTCCAATGCTATGGTAGCCAGTGCTTTTGATAAAATTACTTGCTCCCTGGAATTTTCAAGGTTCTCTCTTTGCTTGCCTTTTAGTTGGTCAATATTTTCATACACCCCTTCAACAGACTTAAATTCGCCAATTAGTTTTTTGGCTGTTTTTTCGCCAATTCCTTTCGCCCCCGGAATGTTATCTGCCGAATCTCCCCACAACGCCAGGATATCAATTACCTGAATGGGGTGTTCCACATGGAACTTTTCCCTTACTTCTCTGGGGCCCAAAATTTCAGGAGGATTTCCTCCCCTTCCTGGTTTGTACATGAAAATATTGTCGGAAACCAGCTGCGTAAAATCCTTATCAGGGGTCATCATGTACACTGTAAATCCCTCTTTTTCAGCGTTTTTGGCCATTGTTCCGATTACATCATCAGCTTCAAACCCGGGTTCCTCGATAATCTGAATATTGAATCCTTCGATAAGTTTTTTGATATATGGAACCGACATTTTTATATCCTCAGGAGTAGCCTCCCTATTGGCCTTATATTCTGAATACATCTCATTTCTGAAGGTGGGACCGGGGGGATCAAACACCACTGCGATGTGGCTGGGATCCTCCTTACGCAGTATCTCTTCCAATGCGAGGGTAAATCCAAAGACAGTGGAGGTTGGCATTCCAGCTGAATTGGTCATTGGATTGGATATGAATGCATAGTACGCCCTGAAAATGAGAGCATAAGCATCCAGGATAAAAAGTCTTTTTTCCTGATTCATTGGGTATTATTTGTTGTCGGCGGCGTACCACTCTGCATAGGAAGTGGCCGTTTCAAAAAGTTTAACTGAATGTAACTCTAATCCCGGAGTGTGTAATGATTTTATTTTATCAACGATAAACAGGACCAGGTTCTCGCAGGTGGGCTGAAAATCAAACATATGCACTTTTTCATACATTTGCCGGACCGCGGCAAGGGATTTTCCCTCAGCTTCACTGTATACAACAAGTGAATGATCCAGAAAATCCACTACAGGACCTTTGATCATATGCTTCAGATCCTTGAAATCCAAAACCATTCCAAACTTTGGATCATTGCTGTCCGTAATAGGTACCCCAATCATTGTTACAAAAAGTCTGTATGAATGCCCATGAATATTCTTACACGCTCCATCATAATTCCACAGCGCATGTGCCATTTCAAAATCAAATTCTTTTGTCACCCTGATCCTTCTCATTCCTGCTTGATTTTTTTAATCACAGACACATTCACTGATACACCGTACCAATTTGCTAAGGTTCTTATGTTTCAGATAGTAAAATGTGCTCTTTCCTTTTCTGGTGGAAGCGAGAATTCCCTTATCTTTTAAGATACCCAGATGGTGAGAGGCAGTTGATTGTTCAATCTTAAGAAGATTGTGTATTTCAGTCACATTCATTTGGTTACCTCTACCCAAATGCCCCAGGATCGCCAGGCGCATTGGATGCGAAATGGCTTTGATCATTTTTGCAGCCTTGTCAATTTCTTCCGGCTTTAAATCAGAGAATTCCATGGATATTGTGATTAACTTATGGTATACATATTGATCAAATGCAAATATATTAATATTTAAGATATTTAATTTGTTCATCGTTACAGTGATTGAAATAATGCCTTAATCTGTTATCTTTTTCTACCTTTGGAAATCCCAATCCCGAGTAGATGAGTAAATTGGAGGAGATAAAGAATCCGGTCCGGCTGGAAATGAAAGAGTTTGATAAACGATTCAAAACTGCCATTTCCAGCAATGTTCCATTGGTGAATGTTGTCACCGGATATGTATTGCGCAGAAAAGGAAAGCAAATGCGTCCGCTTTTTGTTTTTCTATCATCCAAATTAACGGGGAAAATCACCGAATCGACCTATACGGCAGCATCCCTCATCGAACTGATGCATACAGCTACCCTGGTCCATGACGATGTTGTGGATGAATCCAATGAACGAAGGGGCGTTTTTTCCATCAACGCTATCTGGAAATCAAAGGTTGCTGTGCTGTTGGGAGATTACCTCCTGGCTCAGGGCCTTCTTCTTGCGGTGGAAAAAAAGGATTACGATCTCCTTGAAATTGTTTCGAATACCTCAAAAGAGATGAGCGAAGGAGAGCTGGTTCAGATCCAGAAATCCAGAAGCCTGAACATCGATACGGAAACCTATTATGAAGTCATACGGAAAAAAACTGCGAGCCTTATTGCTGCCTGCACAGCCTCCGGGGCCAGTTCATCAGGCGCAGATCAAGATGTTATTGACCGTGTTTATGAGATGGGGATCAGAATAGGAATGGCCTTCCAAATCAAAGACGATCTGTTTGATTATCAGTCACATGGATTAATTGGTAAGCCCACCGGAAATGATATTAAAGAGAAAAAATTTACCCTTCCATTGATTTATGCACTGAACCAGGCCGAAGCCAGTAAGAGGAGGAGCATGATCAGGAAAATAAAAAATGGAAACCGGAGTCAGAAGGTGGTAAACGAAGTGGTCCGTTTTGTAAATGAAATGGGAGGAATTTCCTTTGCCGTTGAAAAGATGCAGGAGTTCAAATCAAGTGCCCTGGAGATTCTTTATACTTTCCCCGATTCTCCTTCAAGAACCTCTCTCAGAGACCTGGTAGAATTCACAGTCTCCCGCAACAAATAGTTGACTCTCCTCGCGGCAATCAGCTGTTTTCCCCTCCAAAATGGTCCGCCAGTATCCTGGCCCTTATAAATCCAATCTCCTGGCTTAGCTCATCCTGTGAGGCAGACTTTATTCTCTCCAAAGATTTGAATTTCTTAAAGAGCTTTTCAATGGATTTTGCTCCTATTCCGGGAATATCTTCCAATGCCGATTGCATCATTGTGTTGGACCTCTTTTGTCTATGAAAGGTGATTCCAAACCTATGCGCCTCATTTCTAAGGTTTTGAATAAGTTTAAGCGATTCGGAATTCTTATCAATATAGAGGGGAACGGGATCATCCGGGAAATAGATCTCTTCCAGCTTTTTAGCGATTCCTATGATGGCTATCCTGCCACGTAAATCAAGCTTTATCAGACTTTTAAGTGCTGCATTCAGTTGTCCCTTTCCTCCATCAACAATAATAAGCTGGGGAAGCTCCTTTTTTTCCTCCACCAGCCTTCGGTACCTCCTGAATACCACCTCCTCCATGGAGGCAAAATCATCAATGCCTGAGACACCTTTAATGTTGTAATGCCTGTACTCTCGTTTTAAAGGTTTACCCTGTTTAAAGACCACACAGGCAGCCACAGGATCACTACCCTGAATATTACTATTATCAAAGCACTCTATATGAAGCGGGATCTCCTGTAGTCTGAGATCTGCCTGCAATGTTTTTAAAATCCGGTCCATTGCGCTAACAGGTTTTCGCGCAGAGGATCTTTTCATTTTCTCAAGCCTGTAGCTTTTTGCATTTCGCTCTGACAATTCCAGAAGTTTTTTCTTATCTCCACGTTTTGGGACAGTAAGTCGGTTGTTCAGAAAATAGGACTGAAGATCCATCGGCAGGATGATCTCTCTGGAATTGCTTCCTATTCTGGAACGTAAATCAGTAACCGCAAAAGCCAATATATCCTCATCCGGTTCATTCAGTTTCTTTTTGATCTCCACTGTGTGTGCCTGAATAATGGCTCCTTTTACCACCTTTAGAAAATTTACAAAAGCTTCCTTCTCATCACTTACAATACTAAATACATCCACATCGTGTATGGTGGGATTCACAATGGTAGATTTACTTTGATACCTTGACAGGATCTTAATTTTTTCTTTGAACTGGTTGGCCTCTTCAAATCGAAAAGAGGCAGCACGCTGTGCCATCTCCTTTTTCAGGAAAACAATTACTTCACTCAAATTTCCCCTGATAATTTCTTTTATCTGTTGAATGTTTTCATCATAATCTGCCTGACTCTGCAAATTTTCACAGGGTCCTTTGCAATTACCAATGTGATATTCAAGGCACACCTTGAATTTTCCCTGTGAGATATTCTCTTCCGTCAGTGAATACTTACATGTTCTCAATTTATAAATCTGTCTGATAAGGGTCAACAGAATTTTCACAGCATAAGCAGAGGTATAAGGTCCAAAGTATTGTGAACCGTCATTAATCACAGTTCTTGTCGAAAACACCCTTGGAATAGCCTCTTTTTTAATACAAATCCAAGGAAAGGTTTTATCATCCTTGAGCATGATGTTGTAACGGGGTTGATGCTTTTTAATCAGGTTGTTTTCCAGCAATATTGCATCAGATTCGTTGTTAACCACAACATACTTTATGTTGGAGATACGATTTACAAGGACTTTTACTTTATAGGAGTCGTACTTCTTTTTATTAAAATAAGATGAAACACGTTTCTTCAGGTTCTTTGCTTTCCCGATGTAGATAATTTCACCTTTTTGGTCATAGAATTGATAAACACCCGGTAACCCGGGCAATGCCCTTACCAAATCCTGCAATTGTGGTTGATCTGTCATGTTGACGTTTCAAACAGCGGGGTAAATGAAAACCTATCCACATCGAACAATCCTCTATCTCCAATTTTAAGAGAAGGAATAACCAATAGACCCATAAAAGAGAGGGTCATAAATGGAGCATGCAATGAAGACCCCAATTCTCCGGTAATCCGGGTCAATTCCATATACTCTTTACCAACTGATTCTACCGATTTAGAGGTCATCAATCCGGCAATGGGCAATGGCAATCCATGTATGCTGTGACCATCATGCACAGCGATACCTCCCCTTTTCTTAAAAACCCAATTGATTGATTCGACCATTGCCTCATCGGACGTCCCAACACAAATCACATGATGACTGTCATGGGCAATGCTCGAAGTGATGGCGCCCTGTTTTATCCCAAAACCCCGAATAAATCCAATGGCTGGTTTCATGGCTGGATCATACCTGTTCACAACTACAATTTTTAGAAGGTCTGCTTCCGGATTACTTTTTACCTCTTTGACATCTTTCGGTAGCAGAACTTCATGCATTCGCGTTACCAATGATCCATCAATTGCTTCAATCACCTTCATGCGATCAAATGATTTGACAACCCTCAGATCAGGTGACGAAATTTGCCTTCGGGCAAAAGCATTGACTATTTTTGTTCTTACTGAGGGAATTAGGGTTTTGCCATTTGCATATACGGGTATACCTTCAATATAGGTAGAAAGCACATTTAGCTTCTCCAGTGAATCAACAACGATAAAATCTGCCCTGTCATGGGGTCTTAGTAGTCCAATATTCAACCCATAGTGCCTGCTTGCATTCAAAGAGGCCGCTCTGAGGACGTCAAAACAATCATATCCTGCCGAAATAGCCCTCTTAACAAGCTCATTTATATGCCCTTTTGTTAATTCATCGGGGTGACTATCGTCTGTACAGAACATCAGGCTTCCAGGGGCAGTTTCCATCAAAGAGATCAGTTCATCGAAGTTTTTTGCCCCACTTCCCTCCCTTATGAGAATTTTCATGCCAAGATCAATCTTCTCAAGAGCTTCGCTCTTTGATCCGCATTCATGATCTGTAGTGATCCCTGCCCTAACATATTTTTTCAGATCTTCACCACTCAGTCCGGGCGCATGACCATCCACATTCATGTTTTTTATCTGCGCAACTTTTAGCTTTTTCAAAACCATGGAATCCCCACTCACTACACCCGGGAAATTCATCATCTCCGCAAGGAATCCCACACCCTCCATATCCAGCAAATTTTCAATCGCCTTATCATCAATTTCAGCACCAGAAGTCTCAAATGGAGTTGCTGGCACACAGCTGGGTGCACCAAATAAAAACTTAAAAGGAGTTTGCTTGCCATTTTTAACCATAAAACGAACGCCCTCCACTCCAAGAACATTTCCAATTTCGTGGGGATCCGATACAGCTGCAACAGTTCCATGTTTGACAGCCATCCTTGAAAACTCAACAGGAGTTACCATTGAGCTTTCTATATGTACATGAGCATCCACAAAACCGGGAAGGATATAATTTTTCCCAACACCACTACTCTCTTCCAAAGAGGTGATCACTCCGTCTTCGTAAAAGACCTTTCCATTGAAAATTTTACCATTGATGATGTCGACAATATTTCCATCGACCGATCCGTGCAACATGATTTTTCCTGATTTTTGTTCCACGTGGAACTATCTGCCCATATATATTAACAAAACACTTATATCGCTAGGTGACACCCCTGAGATTCTTGAAGCCTGACCAATTGTTCCAGGTCTAATCTTTGACAGCTTTTGTCTCGCCTCAGTAGAAATACTTTTCAATTTATTGTAATCAAAATTCTCAACCAGCTTTATTTTTTCAAGTCTTTTAATCTTATCTGCCATCTTTTGCTCCCTGGTAATGTAACCTTCGTATTTGATGGTAATTTCAGATGTCTCAATAATTTCATCTCCCCTATTTCCGCAATCTTCATATATCTTCTTCAGCAAGTCTATTTCATCTACCAAATCTATTAACCTTACCTGGGGCCTTTTTGCAACCTCAATCAATTTCATCTTTTGCCTTAGTGGAGATGTCCCTGCCTGTTCCAGAAATCCATTTATCTCATCAGGAGCAACACTATACTCATTCATGAATTTGATTAATTTTCCGGTAAGCTGCTTTTTCTCTTTCAATAAATTCATTCTCTCCTCATCTGCCAATCCAATTTTTGCACTAAGTTCTGTCAGGCGTTCATCCGCATTATCCTGCCTCAGGAGAATCCTGTATTCAGCCCTGGAGGTAAACATTCTGTAAGGCTCATCAACACCCTTTGTCACCAGGTCATCTATGAGCACTCCAATATAAGCCTGGTCCCTGCCCAATACAAACTCCTCATCACCTCTTATTTTTAAACTTGCATTAATGCCAGCCATCAAACCCAGCGCTCCTGCCTCTTCATAACCTGTAGTGCCATTGACTTGACCTGCAAAATAGAGGTTTGCCAAATTCTTTGTTTCCAGAGTATGGTACAATTGGGTGGGAGGATAATAGTCATATTCTATGGCATACCCTGGCCTGAAAATTTTCACTTTCTCCAGTCCTTCAATCTCTAACAACGCATTGTATTGCACCTCCCAGGGTAGAGAAGATGCAAATCCATTGATATAATATTCGACCGTATCCAGTCCCTCCGGTTCAAGAAATAATTGGTGTTGGTTCTTCTCTGAAAATGTAACAATCTTATCCTCTATGCTTGGACAATATCTTGGACCAATGCTTTCGATTGTTCCATTAAACAAAGGGCTCTCCCCAAATCCCTTTTCCAATTCAGAATGTACCGTTAGATTGGTATAAGCGATGTAGCAACTTTTATGGCTGGCATAGTCCACTTCATAGTTCAGATAACTAAACTTACGATTCTCCGTTTCTCCCGGTTGTTCCTGTAATTTCTCAAAATTAATGCTTCTCCCATCAATTCGAGCAGGGGTTCCTGTTT
>JAUVKN010000171.1 GCA_030596245.1 Bacteroidia bacterium
TGGTCAAACAAATATTGCAGCGTCTCTTTCATGATTAACTCACTTTGTTCTTGTTAATTAGCGTACTTTGGAAACCCTTAATTGTTCAGCCAATTCAGGACTATTCTGCCACCATATTCAGTTAATACGGACTCCGGGTGGAATTGAACCCCTCTTACATCATACTTTCTGTGTCTGATGGCCATAATATAACCCTCATCGTTCTCCACCGTTATTTCCAGTTCATCGGGCAAGGTCTCATGTTCCACCACCCATGAGTGATAACGTCCGGCATCAAAATCCACCGGGATCCCCTCCAAAAGGTAGTCACCCGTCACAACCTGCTTCATTTGTCCCACCACCCCGTGATATACCCGGTCCAGGTTTACAATGGATCCACCAAAGGCCTCCGCGATGGCCTGGTGTCCCAGGCAAACACCCAGGATACTTTTTGTGGCACCATATTCCCTGATCAGATCCAGAGCTATACCTGCTTCTTGCGGAATACCGGGACCCGGACTAATAAGGATTTTATCATAGGAATCTATTTCCTTTAAGGGAATCTGGTCATTCCGCTTCACATCCACAGGTGCCTTCATCACCCGTTCAATGTACTGAACCAGGTTGTATGTGAAAGAATCATAATTATCCAGAACCAGTATCTTCATGGTTTTTCTATTTTTCTTAGTTCATATTCCGGGCCATCTCAATGGCTGATTTCAAAGCCGCCAATTTATTGTTCACCTCCTGCAGTTCACCTGCTTCGGTGGATTCAGAAACGATTCCTGCTCCCGCCTGATAGTATAAAGTATGATCACGGGAGAGAAAAGAGCGGATCATAATGGCATGGTTAATATCACCATTGAAACGGATAAATCCGATGGTACCGCCATAATATCCTCTTCGTTTTCCTTCATACTTGTCAATCAGTTCCATGGCCCTGTACTTAGGGGCACCGGAAAGGGTGCCTGCCGGAAATGATTCGGCCATGATCCGGATGGTATTTGCATCCTCCGGCAATATTCCCGACACCTTCGAAACCATATGGATCACATGCGAATAGAATTGGATCTCCCGGTAATCTTCTACGGTCACATTTTTGGTGGTCCGGCTCAGGTCATTTCTGGCGAGATCGACCAGCATCACGTGTTCGGCGTTCTCCTTCTCATCCTTAGCCAGTTTCCTGGCCAGCTCCTGGTCCTCCCGGTCGTTGCCGGTTCGCCTGAAGGTTCCCGCAATGGGGTTAATGTAAGCCTTGCCGCCTTTCACTACGATCTGCGCTTCCGGTGAGGATCCGAATAGTTTGTAGCTTCCATAATCAAAATAGAACAGGTAAGGAGATGGATTGATGGATCGCAATGCACGATATACATTGAATTCATCGCCTGTAAAAGTCTGCCTGAACTGCCTTGAAAGGACAATCTGGAAGACATCTCCCCTGTAACAATGCTCTTTACCTCTGGTCACCATCCGTTTGTAATCCTCATCGGTCAGGTTGGACGATTCAACACCAGAAACCTCAAATTCATACGTTGCGATATTCCGGTTGTGAAGCAGTGTGGTCACCCGGTCGATCTCACTCTCCCCTCCATTGACAATATGCTCGAACAACATAAGTTCATTGGTATGGTGATTGATGGCCAATACAAACCTGAAAAAATTGTACCGCAACTCGGGGATCTCCTCTTTCTCGGGAATGGGTGATTGAAACCGGATCTCTTCAAAATACTGGACCGCATCATAGGTGGAATAACCGAAAACTCCATCCACCAGCATCTCCTCCCCACCGGCATCAATGTCAAATGCGGAGATGAATTCGCTAAGCAAACTAACCACATTGTTCCCGGCGTTTACCTCTGATTGCACTGACTGATGGCCAGGCAATGAGATGTTCACTTTTCCCTGATTGACACTGAACTCGGCAAGTGGGTCCATACATATGAATGAGAAGGAGTTCTCCTTGCTATGATAATCAGAGCTTTCAAGTAACAGTGCATTGGGATACACATCCCTCACTTTTAAATAGATACTTACTGGTGTGATGATATCTGCCAGTATCTTTCTTCGTTCTATCTTTACCGGAACTTTTTTCATCCGTCCTAATCTTTAATATTTTTTTCCATCTGTTCCCATTCCAGGGCATAAAAAAAGGCCTCCACCGAAGCGGAAGCCTAAATATTGTATTGCACAATGGGGCTAAACCTATTCTCCGGCCTTTCGAAAATTAAGTTGCCACCACCAGTTTGTGCGAATCATTTTCATTCTGTAATCTTTATGAATGTCAAATTAAAGGAAAGATTTTAATTAATCCAAATTTCATTACTTTCGCCTCTCAGAAAATCACTCCAATGGCCAAAAAGTATTTCAGGAACATCGCTCTCTTCTTCATCATATGGCTGGCCGTAATGGTGATCTACGCAGTGGCAAACAGAGTAACGGACCTGGAGTACCTGTGGAAGTTCTTTCTTCTTCCGGCACTTTTTCTGGGATTTATTGCTGCACTTGCCACCACCCTGGAACATCTTTTTAAAGTAAAGAAGGGTATCAACTGGATCTTTCTTGGAATGGCCGTTGCCATCGACCAGGGGATCAAGGTATATCTTTTTTCTCTGGAGTGGCAGTCCATATCCATACCTTTGATCAAACCTGTGTTTTTTATTGAGCCCACCCAGAACACCCTGGGCTCTTATCTATGGGTGCTATTGAGATTGAAGCAGGGTTCCCACCTGCTGAATATCATTCTGTTCAGTCTGATCGGTATCATCTTTATCGAAGTGTGGCGTTTTTATGTCAAACGAAAGAGAAACAGTTTCTGGATCAATGGCTTTATCCACCTCTTCCTGGCTGGTCTTGCAGCCAACCTGATAGACAATGCAATCTGGGGTGGTTCCCTGGATTATATAACCATCAAACCCTTCTATACTTTTGATCTGAAGGATCTCTATATCACATTGTGTGAACTGTTCCTGGTTACCGAACTTATGGATAACAGGCTGTTAAAAAGGTTCCTGAAAATGCCACGCGAGGAGAGTAAAAAGCTGAATAAAGATTTCATCACTTTTGTAAAGCGTGATTTTCGCCTGGGAAAGAAGGGGGAGGATCATAATGAGTCCGGAACAGGAAATTAAATCTCCCTGGCAGACTGAACAGGGTATCTTTCGAAGATTTCTGAAGCCACCGCAGGAAGCCTTTCTGATCTCTCTTCCGGATCATATTTCAGTTCATCAACAGCAGTGCAATGCCAAACGTGCTTCCGGGACTGGTTGTCATACATATGAACCGCAATGGCACGTTCCATGAAAGTGTACCTCCATGGATGACCATAATACCTGTCCATCGCTTCACGGTGGTAAACGGTTATTTTCACCGAAACATCACCATTTTCCTCCACAAACTGTAAACCTCTTTGCTCCAGTTCCCTTGCAAATGCAACACGAATTCGCTCAAGTTCCATCCCTGTGATGGTCTTTTTGTTCCCCTCGGTAAAATCCATAAAACTATAGGTCGCATACTGTTCGAACCTTCCTGCGTCATCCAGGTCAGAGTATACCCGCATCGAGGATCCACACCCGCCTAGTATAACCATGCCGAGGATCCAAATAGGAATTAATATATTTCTCATGATTTCTATCCTTTTTTAACAGCATAAAAATTGCAAATATTATGCCATACAAGGATTACACAGCAAATTTTAATCCGGTTAGTGATTCCGAAAGATCCCAGAGCTTTCTGGCAACTTCATCTTTTTGGCCATAACTCAAAATACTTCTTGAAAAAACGTTTTCCCGGTAGGGTAAATCCTTTTTTATGCATCTCAATTTAAAGAGCACGAATTTAACATTTAAAAACTAATAGAGATGAAAACTTTACGCATGAACAAAGGATCCTGGTTATTGGTTCTGGCCATTTTCTTAAGTGCATCTGTATATGCTATACCGAAAGGAGACGAAGAGCTGATCGATACCATTAACTTTAAGGCTTATTTCGGTAAGGTTATCGATAGTCAGACAGCACGAACCCTTCCCTTTGCTACCGTTGAAGCTACAGGCAGTAACATTGCCACAGTAACCAATATAGACGGAGAGTTCACCATTAAGATTGCCAATGATGCAGATATATCTGATTTAAAGGTGTCTTATATTGGATTTAGCAACAAAACTATACCCATCAGTCAGTTCAATAAAAAAACCCTGACCATCAAGCTGGATCCCAGTTCGGTACAACTGAAAGAGGTCATAATCAGGCCCGAGGATGCCATGGAACTGATTGTTGATGTACTGGCCAACCTGAAGAAGAACTACAGTACCGATCCGATGATGATGCGGGGATTCTACCGGGAGTCCATCCAAAGGGGACGCAACTACGTTGCCATCTCCGAAGCGGTAATCGACATCTTCAAAGGAGCGTACTCCAATGAATTCCAATATGACCAGGTGAAGCTTTTCAAAGGACGAAAGAGTGCGGATGTTGAGAAAATGGATACCGTATTATTTAAAGTACAGGGTGGACCCAACACTACCTTGCTACTTGATGTGATGAAGAACCCATACATTCTCCTTTCATCTGATTATTATGCTGTATATAATTTTCATCTGAGTGACGTAATCAGTATCGATGACAGGCTGCACTACGTGGTCTCATTCAACCAGAAAATGTACGTGGAGGAACCTTTTTATCGTGGAAAACTTTACATCGATATGGATAAACTTGCCATCACAGAAGCCGAGTTTGAGCTTAATACGGAGAACAAGGAGGAAGCTGCCAGGCTATTTATTAAGAAAAAACCCATGGGCATGGTCATCATACCAGAAAGGGCTGTTTACAGATCCAAGTATACCATTGAGGATGACCGTTGGTACTTCAGTTATGCCCGTGCAGAAGTGAAATTCAAGGTCAATTGGAAGAAGAAACTTTTTAATACCACCTACTCGACCATGTCGGAAGTCGCCATTACCGACCGCACCTATGAGGGAATTGAGAAGTTTGCATCAAAGGAGAGGTTTAAGAGAAATGACGTGATGGGCGAAAAGGTTTATATATTTTTCGACCAGGGATTCTGGGAAGGTTACAATGTAATCGAACCGGATCAGTCCATTGAAAGTGCCATTCGCAGACTTAATCGGAGGTACCTGAGGCGAAACGGTTGATCCAATAAACAGTATATAATATTGCTCAAAGCGCTGTCTATAAGAATTGTGTAACTTTACCATCCCTGTATAAGCCACAAAAAGACAGCGCTTTTTAAACGTAACAATGGTCCTGAAAGAACAACAGCAACTGAGAAAGATCCAGAAGGGTGATATAATTTCTTTTGAGAGGCTTTTTCACCGGTTTCATCCCGGGCTCAGTAGTTATGCTGAAAGTCTGGTTGGTAAAAGAGAGATAGCTGAAGAGGTTGTTCAGGACGTCTTCTATAATATTTGGAAGAATAGAGAGACTTTAAGAATCAACAGGAGCTGGCAAAGTTATCTGTACCGCTCGGTCTATAATAATTCCATGATGTACTTCCGGAAAATGCGTCGGGAATATCCCATGGATGAAAGGACCTCTTTGGATCATGATTTTGACCCTGCCGATCCGTCTCAATTGATGCAGTTGAATGAAGTGTCGGAACTGATCTCAAAAACCCTCGAAGAACTACCTGAAAGAACCAGGGAAATCTTCCGTTTAAATCGTCATGAGGGCTTGAAATACAGAGAAATTGCCGACAGGCTCTCCATCTCGGTGAAGACCGTGGAAGCAAATATGGGTAAAGCACTTAAAGCCTTGCGTAACAGTCTGGAGAAATATGAACAAGAATAGAGATATCGATTTGGCCCGGTTCCTTGCCGGTGAGATGAGTGTGAAAGAGGAGATTGCTTTCAGAAATGAAGTTGAAAGCAATCCTAAACAACAATCTGAATTGAATAACATGGAAAAGACCTGGAAATATTTTGACGAGAATCCCTCCAGCGGAAACGGGAATTCCTCCAAAGCCTGGGGCAAGTTGCACAGAAGGCTTGAAGCAGACGGGTTACTGGAAGAGCAACCTGCCGGAACAGGAAGCAAACATATACTTCCGGCACTAAAGATAGCCGCATCCATCATGCTCATACTGGCAATCGGGATCCCGGCTCTATACTTTGGGATCATCCGAAACAACGAAAATGGACCTGATCAGAGTCATTATTCCGAAAAAGGAGTCAGCACCATAAATCTCCCCGATGGCAGCCGGATATACCTGAACGAAGGAGCAGAGATTTCCTATCCGCCTGCCTTCAATCTGGAGAGAACTGTAGATCTCAAGGGTGAAGCCTTTTTCGAAGTGATGTCGGATCCTGTTAATCCTTTTACTGTACGTTCGGATAAAGTAGTGATCTCCGTACTTGGAACTTCGTTTAATGTAAAGAGATCAGGCCTTGCACCGGAGGTGGAGGTATTTGTGAAAACGGGAAAAGTCAGAATGTCCATGGAACACTCCGGACAATTCATTACCCTGGAACCGGGAGAGATGGGACGATCCGAAAGTCAAAACCTGACCAGGTTGGTTCAGAAAGATCCCAATTATATGTCATGGAAGACAAAAGATTTTAAATTTGTAGATGCAGAACTTTTAGAAGTTCTCCAGGAGCTGGAAGAATCTTACCATGTGAAAATTCACCCAGATCAGGTTGAATTGCATGATATGAAGATCACCACCTCCTATAGCGAACAATCCATTGATGCCATCCTTGAAACCATTGGCGCTGCGTTCGGGTTGGCCATCAGCCACAGGGAGGACGGCTATTACCTGACCAATTGATTTAAACATATGGGAATCTTAAAAAGGGGAAATATGACTGGTCCTTTTTGCCTGGCCACCCTTTTTATGATAATCCTCTTCCCTTCCCCTCCCCTTCAGTGTCAGGATTCAATACCGGAGATCCATGTAACTGTCTCATCAAAGAGCAGAAACATCAATCAGGTTCTGGATGAGATCACCCTGCAGACCGGTTACAATTTCACCTACAATGCGGGACTGATTACAGGGAAACAACGGGTCCAATTCTCTGTAGATTCTCTATTGTTGGAAAAAACCCTGGACTCACTTCTTCAAGATCCACAATTTGCCTACAGGCTAATCGATCGCAACATTGTCATTTATAAGAAGAACAAATTTGCTCCTATCCCAATAAACATGGAGGTCAATCGCTTCATTTTAAAGGGAAGGGTGCTTGACAGTCGCTCTCGGAAGCCACTTCCCTATGCAACCATTGCACTGTTCGGAACCAACCTGGGATCCATTTCCAACCAGGAGGGTGAATTCTCTTTCAAAATCCCCGAAATTATGTCCGATCCTCTGCTGGTTGTCTCATACATGGGATACAAGCAAATGTTGCTGCCTGTGAGCTATCCGGCAGAAGAGGAGATAAACATCCTGCTGGAAAGAGAAATGATACCCCTTCAGGAAGTTATTATCCGGTTTGCAGATCCCGAACTGCTATTAAGTGAAGCCCTGAACCGGATCCCCAGTAACTATATGGATGATCATGCCACCATGACTGCATTTTACAGGGAATCGGTCAAGCGAAATGATCATTGCATGGTTTATTCTGAAGCAGTACTGGATGTGGCAAAAGGACCTTACCCGCAAAACTCAACCGGTGACCGGGTACGGATCAGGAAGGGGAGAAAAATAATCGATGTTTCCACAAAAGATACGGTGCTGATCAAACTTCGCTCGGGGATTTACACCTCCCTTAGCCTGGATGTGATCAAGAGCAGGCCTGACTTTCTCACCGATGATTTTCTTAACTGGTATGACCTTGAATTCACTGACCTGATGACTTATGGAGACCGGTTGGTTTATGTGATCAGCTTTCGACAAAAGAGTCATATTCAGGGCCCTCTTTTCCGGGGACAACTTTACCTTGACCAAGAGCATCTTGCCCTGCTGGCTGTCGATTTTGAGTACAATCCGGAATTGATTCACAAAGAGCCGGGGCTTTTCCTGGTGAGTAGTTCAACCAAAATCCGTATCCGTCCCACACTGGCCAGGTATCATGTCGATTACAGGGAAACGGATGGTAAATACCATGTAAGTCAGGTCCGTGCAGAAGTAGAATTGAAGGTGCGTAAACGACGTCAATGGATTGGGGCCAGGTACCGGATTTCAATTGAAATGGCCATTACCGATGTGATCCCGGGAGAGCGGCTTCGAATTAATGCAGCTGACCGGGTGAATCCCAGAACTGTGCTTTCCGATGAACCCTTCCAGTTTGATCCTTCATTCTGGGGTATCTATAACACCATTAAACCGGAAGCTTCGCTTATGGAGTCCATTCAACGTCTCGAGTACAACCTTCAGGAGATCAACGAGTAAAATTTCATATCTTCGTCCCGTTATTATTGCTGATCCAAATAATCCCATGAAGCAACTGTCGGAAAGCATCATAAAAGAACTGGTCCAGCAAAAGCTGGAGGGTGAGAGTTACACCAAAATCAGGTCCGGGCTTGCCGAGCAGGGATTCACTGATGAGGAGATCAGATCCGCCATCAGGCAGATTGATGAAAGGGTCCTGCGGGCAGAGATTGAACAGGGCAGTCGTGAACGGGGTAAATCATGGTACCGGATCGGGATCGCAGTGGCTATCACAGGTCTGATTCTCACCATCGGCTCCAATGCTGGCTGGATCCTTATTGGTATCCCCAGGTGGGTGATTTACACTCCTTTTTTTGTGGGCATACTACTCATGTATTATGGCCGTCGGTTGCAGCAACGACCTTCTGATCCATTTAAAAAAGGAGCAGGCAGAATCAGGGAAAAAAGGCCCTATAAATAGAAGAGTATATGATTGAGGAATTAATAAAAAAACGCTTTCCTTTTTTTGAATCCGGGCT
>JAUVKN010000052.1 GCA_030596245.1 Bacteroidia bacterium
AAAACCGCACAAACCTTGCCGCCTTCCTGGATGCTTCAATATCCAGTACCCCGGCCATATGGTTGGGCTCATTGGCTACCATACCCACAGGCATTCCGTTGAATTTTGCAAATCCCACCACAATATTCATGGCATACTGACAGTGTATTTCAAAAAACTCATTGTGATCCACAATGGCAAAGATCACATCCTTCACATCGTATGGCTCAGTGGAATGATCGGGGATCACATCAGTTAAAACGTCCTCCAGCCTGTCGATGGGATCACTGCACTCGGTTACATGCGGATCTTCCACATTGTTCTGGGGCATGTAACTGATCAGTTTTCGGATCATAAGCAATCCCTCCTCCTCATCTTCGGCCACCAGGTGCGCCAATCCGGATCGGCTGGCATGCATCTGAGCTCCTCCCAGCGCCTCGGTGGAGATGGTTTCGCCGGTCACGGTTTTGGTGACTTTTGGACCCGTAACAAACATATAGGAGGTCTTGTCACTCATGACAATGAAATCGGTAAGAGCGGGAGAATAGACAGCCCCACCTGCACATGGACCAAATATGGCCGATATCTGGGGGATCACTCCCGAGGCAAGAATGTTCCTCTCGAATATCTCGGCATACCCGGAGAGGCTTCTGACCCCCTCCTGGATGCGTGCACCCCCGCTGTCGTTGATGCCAATAATTGGGGCCCCCACCTTCATGGCCTGGTCCATGATCTTACAGATCTTCGCTGCATGCGTTTCGGAAAGCGACCCCCCGAATACGGTAAAATCCTGTGCATATACATACACCACACGACCATCAATGGTTCCATGGCCGGTCACTACTCCGTCTGCCAGGTATTGCTGCTCCTCCAGCCCGAAATCATGGGACCGGTGGGTTACAAACATGTCATACTCTTCAAAACTGCCTTGATCCAGCAGGATCTGAATACGTTCCCGGGCTGTATGTTTGCCTTTCGAATGCTGAACTTCGATCCGTTTCTCTCCTCCCCCTTTGCGGGCCCGTTCACGCAGATCGATAAGCTGTTTGATCTTATCCTGGCTATTCATCACCGCAGAATTCGGTTAATACACCAAAGGTAGATTTGGGATGCAGGAATCCGATCTGCAATCCTTCCGCCCCTTTTCTGGGAACATCATCAATGAGCCTGACACCCTGGTCAGCTGCATGTTTCAGTGATTTGGCCACACTCTCCATTGCAAAGGCCAGGTGGTGGATCCCCGGTCCTCTCTTTTCGATAAACTTCCCGATGGGCCCTTCCGGATCGGTACTTTCCAGCAACTCGATCTTTGTATTACCCACTTTTAAAAAAGCGGTCCTCACTTTCTGATCCGGCACATCCTCAATGGCGTAACACTCCAGTCCAAGTACCTTCTCATAATATCCAATGGATTCATCCAGGTCAGCTACTGCAATCCCGATGTGCTCAATGTGTGTAGGTTTCATCTTTTGAAAATGGATTTATATTTAAGTAAAATTAGGCATAGAATGGAGGAGTTTGTATGATATTTATCAAACATCCACTCTTCGGTATCTGTTATGGAACAGCTATTTCTCTAAGGCATCATAGATCACCTGCTGAACCGCTGTCCTCACATTCATATCGATCAGCTTGTTGTTCCCCTGGTTGGGATGTATCCGGTTGGACAAGAATACATAAACCAGGTCATACGCAGGATCCACCCAGGTAAGATTACCCGTAAATCCTGAATGCCCAAAACTCAAGGGAGAAGCATCATCACAGGCAGGTCCTTCACCCGGTTCATTTGTAACAGGACGGTCAAATCCCAGTCCGCGCCGGTTCTCCTCATCACAGTTGAAACATGAGGTATAGATAGCCATGGTGGCAGAATTGATGTACCTGTGCTCACCATACCAACCCCCATTCAGGTACATCTGCATCATCTTTGCCAGGTCGTTGGCACAGGCAAAAAGTCCTGCATTGCCCGAGACACCTCCCAACATGGCAGCGCCCATATCATGAACATGGCCATGGAGTAGTTGTCGACGGTAAAACAGATCGTTTTCGGTGGGTACGATTCTCTCCCTGAGAAAACGGTTCAGGGGTTTGTAACCCAGTGTATGTGCTCCCAGCGGGGCATAGAAATTGTGCCACACATATGGATACAGCATGGTGTCAGTAGCTGTTTCAATCATCTGATGGAACATATAGAAACCAAGACCACTGTACCGGTATTCCTTTGAAATCAGATCAGAACTATAGATCCAGTGATAAATGGAGTCTTTGAAATCCCTTCTCATAAAGAGATTATCGGCCACCTCGATGGGGTAATCATGGGAGTATGTTTTCTCGTAAATACTATCCACATACTTCACATTACGGTTTGCATAGGATCCATCGCCGATTTTCAACGGATAAGTATGGGACCAATTGTTACTGAGAAGAGTTTGGGACGTATCAAGCGGCTCCAGAGTGTTATGGTAAAAAGGGATCCATGCCTCCATTCCGGACTGGTGGGTAAGCACGTCACTAATTAACAGGTCAGCCTTATTGCAGGTATCGGGGATGGGATCATATGCTCCCATCAATGAGTCCTCATGAAATTTGCCCTGATCCCGTAGTCTCATGAGGGCGGCCATGGTTGAAGTGATCTTGGTAATGGAAGCCAGGTCATAAAGATCAGTAAGTTTTACCGGTTTCCTCTTTTGATAGGTATGGTATCCGTAAGATTTATGCCAGACCACTTTCCCTTTGCGGGCCACCAGTACCTGGCATCCCGGCATGGCTTTCTCTTGCATGGCCTCTTTGATGAGTACCTCCATTTTTCTGAGTGTATCAATGTTCAGACCAACATCCTGAGGAGATGCATACCCAAGACGGATAGGCGGTCCGGTAGAGATCCCCTCTCCGGCCGCAGCAAAACTGCCAGTGGAAACCGGGATACGACCCGAAAAAGATGAGCCTCCGAAGATCCCCTGAGCAGTCAGATCCTGGTAAAGTGGATCATCATCATAGGAGAGGATAATGGCATCCATGTGATCAAGGCTGGAAAAGCGGGAGAGGGCATATGGATACCCTGCCACATTCAGGATCAGGTTGGCTGTTGTATCCAACTGTTCAATAAAACTGACCGTCCCATCGCTGATCCCATAACCTCTTGAAGCACGGGAACTGGTATTCAGTACATAGACAATTACTGTATTGTATTTCTTCAGTTTCACCAGCAACCCGGCACGGGAAATGTAATCGGCTGAGGAAGAGAGGAAATGGTGCGTACCTTCAAGATATAGATCCGTGGTGGAGGCCATATCCCGGACTGCGTTCCCGGAGATGGTCACAGTAGCCAGTTTGATCCCGGGCAGATTGGAGAGAGGCAAAAGTCCACCCCTGTTCCTTACAAGAGTCAAAGAGTGCTCCACCAGCTCCCGGTATAACCTGGAATAACTTCGGTCATTTAGATTTTCAATCAATGAATCGGTTTCCACCGGTTCCATACTGTGTAACCCTACCCAGTATTTAGCCTGAAGAATTTTGCGACAACTTTCATTGACCTCATCTTCAGAGATCTCTCCTTTTCGTACGGCTCGTTTCACTGCAGTAATGGTTTTGCCAACATCGGAAGGCATTAACAGGATATCATTCCCTGCCTTTACTGCTTCAACTTCCCGAACTCCTGGCTCAAAGTAGTTGCTGAGACCCTTCATATTTAACGCGTCGGTAATGATCAAACCCCGGAATCCCATTTGCTCCTTCAGCAGACCGGTAATGGTCGGACTGGAGAGAGTGGTAGCCCTGTTCTCCCTTGGATCAATGGCTGGCACTTGCAGGTGGGCCACCATGATTCCTGTCAATCCCCTCCGGATCGCTGCACGAAAAGGATAGAGTTCTATGGAATCGAGCCTGCTCATGCTGTGTGGGATCACCGGCAATGCCTGATGAGAGTCTGTATCGGTATCGCCATGACCGGGAAAATGTTTGGCTGCCACCAACAATCCATGGTCCTGCATTCCCTTCATAAGCGCAATCACTTTATTTGAAACGTTTCTGCGTTCCTCCCCAAAAGAACGGGTGCCGATCACAGGATTGGAAGGATTGTTATTAATATCCGCCACAGGAGCAAAATTCATATGCACTCCCAACCGTCTGAACTGATCGGCCATCTCATTTCCTAACTTGTATATCAGACTATTATCGGAAATGGCTCCCAGAATCATCGTGGGAGGATAGGTGAGTGTTTTATCCAGCCTCATTCCCAATCCGTTCTCCCCGTCAATGGCAATTAAAAGAGGCACCTTCGATGACTCCTGAAAACGGTTGGTGAGTCTTGCCTGCTCAACCGGTTCTCCCTGGAAAAAGAGGATACCACCCACCTCATAGCGGGAGATCTGCCTGATCACTGCTTTCTCATGTTCCGGTCCCTGGTTGGAATAGGCATACACCATGATCATCTGTGCAATCCGCTCATCCAGTGTTAGTTTATCCATAATGGAATCGACCCAGGCCGCATCTGCTTTGAGAAAGGGTGGTGGTTCGGGAAAAGCGGGTTCAACATCAGGAAACCTTGGAAGAATGCCGGCATAGGAACCGCTGAATACTAAAAAGAATACAGACAATATAGTTATCTGCAACAGGTTGTTTCTCATTGCTTCACGAAATACTTTCGTCTATGGGTACTACCTATACAAAGGTATGCGGTTGTGCTGACCGGAAAAAACAAATTATCAACACCTATAAACCCAGTTTTGAAGCAATTGATGCCGGGACTGCATCCTTATGGACCATAAAAAAGATGGTCTTGGCCTGCATGTATGCCTCCGAAATGAAATGGTATCCCTTATAAATGTGATTCCCTGTACCCCAGGAATTCTTCACCTGATAATATTTATTACCCTGTTGGTCGGTAGCCGTACCTGTAATATGCATCAGGTGATCGTCGGTGGTCTGGTAGTTATCAAAGGCTTCCTGTCGATTCTCCTGGGTGATCACTTTCTCCTTTTTCGGAGTCGAGAAGTCGTAGAAAAGATCCTGTTGCTCCTGCTCGGAAAGCTCATCCCACCTGGCCCTTTCCAATCCGCTCAGATCTTCGATCTCCATGGAAGGTAACAAAGCAATACCCCGTTTCCAATCATACCCTTTTTCACCCACATCGGCATCCCAACAGACTGTATAGCCGTTTTCCAGCGCGTTATCAAGCAGGTCCATCAGCTCATTCAGTGGAATATTTTCAATGGTACCCCAGATCCAGTTATCCGGAATCTCAATGATAAACTGGTCATAGAACGGATGATGGGTATAAGAACCAATAGCCACATAATCATCCGGATCAAGTCCCAATCCGCCACCAAATGATTTTGGTGTGTAGGTTTTTCCCTGATATCCGAATTCAACCGGATCTGCACCCAGATAAGCATCCAGAATGCCATTGAATCCCTCCTTCCACACAGGGGTAAGTGTGCGATTCCGATTTGTGATCACCTGATCTAGATATCCTTTGAGTACAGCATCCATTTCGCCGTGGACAGGCAGGGAATCCCCAGTGGTCAAACCATCATAGGCCACATCGGGAACCATTCCATATTCATTCCAGATATGCATTACATCCATGGCCAGACCGCCACTTCCAAAATTGATCTTACCATGAAGACGAACATATTTCTCTGCCTTAAGCTCAAATGCTTTGCGCACAAAATACATTTCAGACAAGTCATATGTACCTTTCCCACTTCTTAACAGTTCTGATTCAATGAAACTGGTGGCAGCAAAACTCCAGCATGTACCCGAACGGTGCTGGTCCTTTACTGGAGTGGCTGGTATGCTCTTCTCTATGGTAAACTGGTACCCCTCCGGAGCCTCTTTCTGTTTCTTTTTCTGGCCATACAGGCTAATACCTGAAATTGCAACACCGACGATCATCAATGTCAGGTTACGCATGTAATTCTTCATCATAGCTGGAATATTCTCTGAGTAAAAACCCTGAAATTATAAAATATGCGGTCACATTTTTAAAAACCTGTTGTAAAAACTCCCGGGTCAAAGTGAAACCCGGTTCAGAAATTCGTGTACGTGCTCGGCATAGGTACGGGAAACCGGGATCTGGATCTCTTCCGGAAAATCCATATAAATGTAAAGGTTGGTGCTGATCAGCTTTACCAGTTTGATGTTTTCGAAATTGACCATATAGGATCGGTGGCATCGTTGGATCAGTGTTCCTTCAAGCTCCTTCTCCAACCGTTTCATGGTATTCCGGAGCATAATTTTCTTGGTCTTACCTCTCTCTACGGTATGTACCGTCACATAGTTGTCGGTTGATTCAACAAAAAGGATGTCCCGGGATTTGATGGAGAACCTCAGCTTTTCAGCTTCATCCCTGAAGCTGATCATCTTTTTCTCTCTGAACTCAAGGGAGGTATTTTCCGTAAGGTTCTCCAATTTTGTTCGTTTATCCTTCAGAGAGAGCCACAACCATGATAATGAATAAGGCAAGGCCAATACCAATAACGTAATGAAGAGCAGCCCTGTGAAACGCGCAACCAGTTCAGCCCCCGATTTAAGCAGGACGAGGTCCACCACCAGGTAAGCAGCTGCCAGCAACACGATCTCCATCAGGTTCCAGATCCCAAATAGCAGGTAGGTAAATCTTATCCTTCCTGCCAACAGGACAAAGATCAGTTTGCTGACCACAATGATCAGCATTCCGGAAAGAATGAATGCGCTGGAGTAGAAAAAAAACTCGATCCTTCCCACCTCGAACCAGGAGGAAGCATTGAATGGTGAATAGATGTTGATGAATACCAGTGCAAAGATGGAGACAAACATCACCTGTGTGATCATTGTTGATTTATCCTTCAGATAATCAGGTATTTCTTTCAGCAGGATTTTCATCATTCACTGGAATTGGAGTGTATCTGGGTGATCTTGAGTTCAGTACGCCTGTTCAGGGCTTTTCCCTCCTCTGTCGTGTTTTCAGCCACAGGTAACCGGTCTCCATAACCAGTATGCTTTAGCTTCTCAGGAGCAATCCCTTTCTCTACAAGGAAGTCTACCACTGCCTGTGCCCGTCGATCAGAAAGTATCTGATTATGTTCAGCAGATCCGGTATTGTCGGTATGCCCGCTTATTTCCACATCAATGGATGAATTGTACTGCAGAAAGTCATAAACCTTATTTAACTCGACTTTAGAGGCGGGTAGCAATTGGTGGGAATCGGATTCAAAAAACAGATTGTTCAAAACAACAATGCTCCCAACAATTACCTGGTTCAGAGGAATATCCCTGAGAAACGGATCCATCCTGTCATGAAGTCCTGAAAAAGTAAAATGATCCGAATAAAAAAGATATCCTTCCGAAGAAACATTCAATGCGTAATCCCTGTTAGTGGGCAGCGAGATCAGGTAGTCACCTTCCCCAGCATGGGATTCCATCTCCATGATGGTCTCTTCGGTTTCCAGATCTATGAGCTGCATGACTGCTTTAAGTCCTTTCATATTTCGAGAATCGTACACCCTCCCTTTCATGTAGGAGACAGGTACCGGCCTGATTTCAGTCGGGAGTTCAAAGGTATAAAGATCGGTATCCTTTCCCGATTGCCGGTCAGATGCGAAATAGGCCCTGTCACCCGTGGCATTGACTGTCAGGCCAATCTCATCGTTATGGGTATTGATGGGATAACCCAGGTTCTCAGGTTCTGACCATGTAAAGCCAGGCTTCATCCTGGATAAGAAAAGATCTCCCTGTCCCATTCCCGGCCAACCAGTGGAGGAAAAATAGAGGCTCTGTTGGTCCGGATGTATGAAGGGTGATTGCTCCAGGCCGGAAGTGTTGACAGAATCTCCAAGGTTGACCGGAGCGCTCCAGCCATCTCCGGTTTTCTCCGATACCCAGATATCATAGGATCCGGAGCCACCCGGCCGGTTGGAGGTAAAATAGAGTCGTCTCCCATCGGCTGAGACAGTGGGGTGCTTTTCACTGTACCTGGAATTCACCGGGGTACCAATATTTCCGGGACGACTCCATCTTCCATCTTCCCAAATGGATTGATAAATATCACACATTCCCTTTCCATCACGGCGGTTACACGCAGTAAAATAGAGGGTTCTGCCATCGGCGCTCATGGTGTGCGCACCTTCATTATCAGGAGTATTAAGTGGAGCCCCGGCATTTATGCGCTTATCCCATTGGTTTCCGGTCCGTATGGAATAATAGAAATCTTCTTGCAGGCTCAAAGACTTCTCTTCCCCTTGCTGGTTTAAAGGCATCATCACAGTGAACATTAGCATCTGCTCATCCACTGAAAGTGAAGGCCAGTATTCACTATACTTAGAATTCACTGCATCGCCCAGGTTTTCAGGTTGAAATGGAACCGGGTTTTTCATGGCTTCCAACGCAAAATGGCATTTCCTCCATATTACTTCACCCTCTTCACGCATCCTCACCTGTTCAGGAGGAAAGGAGAGAAACGTTTCAATGAGTTCAAGGGTCCTTACATAATCACCTGTCATAATGGTCAGGCCAGCCAGCAAACGGTATCCATCAGGATTACCCTCAGGATCGATTTCAAGCGATTTGGCAAAATATCCACTCGCCTCATCTACCTGCCCCTGGTCAAAACAGAATTGGGCCAGTAACTGGTATGCCTCTATAAACTCAGGGTCAGCCTTAATGGCTTTCAGCAACTTTTCCTCCGTGCAGGCATTATCCCTGGCCTGAAAACAGGCACGGGCCTCTTCAAACCTTTTTATGGCTTTCTTTGAATTCGAACTGTAGTTCTGGGCCATTGTATGCCCGGAAATCACCAGAAGGAATATGATCAGCCAACCCTGTTTCATTCGTTTAAAATTTTATAATTACCTGAAATTAAACTAATTAAAAATTTAAGGAATCTTCATGTATTTATGGGACTGTAATGAGATCATCCATTGTGGATGCTGTTTTACATACTCAATGATGTCCGGGAGGATGGTCTCGCGCTGACTCCATTCTGGCTGCAGAAACAGTTTGCAGGTTTCTTTTACCCTGGACCCGTTTTCAACGGCCCAGTCAATATCCTCTTTCGTTTCAATAATCACCTTCAGTTCATGGGCCTGTTTAAAGAGCTCTTCCACCGGTGGTGCACTCTTCTTTGGCGAGAGACAAATCCAATCCCACTGCCCGCTGAGTGGATAAGCCCCACTGGTCTCCAGAAAAGTCTCGATCCCCTTTTGCCTCAACAATCCAGTCAGGTAATCCAGATTGACCATGAGCGGCTCTCCACCGGTTACCACCACTGCAGCAGCAGGAAAAGCCGTTACGTGCTCCAGGATCTGTTCAGCCGGAACCACCGGATGGAGGTTGGGATTCCAGGAAAATTTGGTATCGCACCAGCTGCATCCCACATCGCATCCTCCGATCCTGATAAAATAGGCTGCTTTCCCTGTGTGGTATCCCTCACCCTGGATGGTGTAGAACTCCTCGACCAGGGGAAGTTTTCTTCCGCCTTCAAATATATGCTGCTCGTTACCCATTCAATCAAACTCTAAATCATCTTCAAACAAACTCTATATCATTGCTGCAAAGGTAACGATCTATCATTAACGAAGCGATCTGCCCAACTTAAACAAGGTTTGCTTCTGAAGACTCCTTTCTGAAGAGACATAGATCCCCCCTTCAGGATCAAAACAGATCCCCTCCACCTGTCGCCCCCCCCTTAGTGGATATATCCTGGCCTTACCACCGCACTCAATCTGACCAGGATCATCACCATAACCGTACGTGATCACAATGGGTAAATAGTTCCTGTATCCAACAAGTGCCACCTGGTTTTTGCCGGGGAACAGATCTGCTCCGGTCACAAGGATACGTGCCTCATACCGGTACCTGTGCTTTACATGATAATGTCCGGGTATACTTGGGATCACATAAACCGAAGTGGATTCATCAACCCAGTTTTTGGAAAAGAGGTAGAGCGAATCCCCATAGGCAAACAGAGCTTCACAATCATGGGAAGAGTAACCCCTGCTATTCCTGACCACCACCTCATCAAAAGAGAGAGAGATGATACCATTGTGGTTAAGGGTTGGGTCACCCGATAATAAACCGGATTTCTGAATCCTGTAAATGACCAACGTATCACGGGTTGCAAAGTTATTGCCCACATCAGCCACATAAATGTAATTGTCATCCATGGCAATGTCCTCCCAATCGGTATTGGTGGCATTGCTGATGATGGTTTTCCTGATCACACTGCCACTTCCCCGATCGAAACAGTAAAGTGCAGCTTCTCCACCGCTGTCATTGAAAGTCCATATATCTCCATCCAAGTACAGCAAACCGCTGGTCTCGGCAAGTGAAGAATCGATGTTTGAGTATTTAATCAGGTTCCCTGGAACTGGTTTTTCACATCCAGTGGAATAAAAGCGGTAGCTGCATGATGAGACAATCCCAACGGCAAGGATAGATCCAAAGATGATGGGTAGATTTCTCATTTTGGGAAAGATTTACTTCCTGATCCATAAGCGGGAAATCATGTAGTAGAGAACCCTTAGAATAATTACGATACCATAAAAAACCAGGGTCAAAAACAGGACCACATGGAGCTGTGTGACAAGTTCCCGTGCAGGCGACTGATGCTTGATGATCCCCATCACATTTAGAATCAATGCAGCTGCAAAACAGGCCCCGAAAATGATCAGTTCCCGTTTTTTGTTGGCAGCTTTGAAGGTAGTATCCCTGAACATTATGACTTATTGTTTTTGGTCACTCTTTTTTCCTAAATTGGCAGAATAATTACTCTCCCATGCAAAAAATAAACGTTGCACTCTGTTCTTACGGTATGTCAGGAGTGGTCTTTCACGGTCCGCTGCTCGAAACACATCCGGGATTCAAAATTAGTAAGATCCTCGAAAGAAACCGGAATGATTCCGAAGGAAAACACCCCGAAGCTGTTATTGTCAAGGATTTTAATGCTATCCTGGATGATCAGGAGATTGAACTGGTGATTGTTAACACACCTGATCACCTCCACCACGAAATGACAACCAAAGTGATCGAGGCTGGAAAGCATGCTGTGGTTGAAAAGCCATTTACACTCAAAACGGAAGAGGCTGATGAACTGATCGGACTGGCCAGGAAAAAAGGAGTGCTTCTGACGGTTTTCCATAACCGGCGATGGGATGGTAGCTTCCTGACCGTACAGGAGATTATTAAGCAGGGAAAACTGGGACGCCTTGTGGAGTTTGAATCGCACTTTGACAGGTACCGCAATTTTATTAAGGATTCGTGGAAGGATCATTCCAACGGTACAGGCACCCTTTATAACCTTGGTTCACACCTGGTGGACCAGGCGCTGAATCTGTTCGGCATGCCCGACAGATTGTTTTGCGACAGCCGGATGTTAAGGGACGGGGCGAAAACCGACGACAGTTATGATCTCTTTTTACATTATCCGGATTTCAAGTGCCTCCTTCGAAGCAGCTACCTGGTCAGGGAAGCCGGACCCCGTTTCATTCTGCACGGGACCGAAGGAAGTTTCCTGAAGTGGGGAGATGATCCCCAGGAGGAAGCTCTGAAACTGGGTGGCGTTCCCAATTCAGATACATGGGGAAATGAACCAGAAAGCAATTGGGGAATGATCAACTCAAACTACAATGGAAACCGCCTGGAGGGACCTTACCCAACCCTGCCTGGTAACTACCTGGATTTCTACGACAATGTGTTTGAGGCCATCCGACACAACAGACCATTGGCGGTCACTCCGGAACAGGCCAGGAATGTGATCCGGATCATCGAAGCTGCCTATGAGAGTAGTTGTGACGCAAAGGTGGTCCATCTTGAATAAACCCGGTTAGGATCTTTCTCACTTTTGACTTTAAGACTTCTGACTTTTTGACTTTCTGACTTTAAGACTTTCGACTTAAATGCCAGCCCGTTTTACGGTAAATACATAACCATCCCTCTCATACAATACCTCCAGTTTGGGGTACCTGGTAAGGTAACTCTCCTTTTTATTCACCTTGATCACGAAATAGGCATCCCTCTCTAATGTATCGCTCATCAGCCGCTCCACACTATCATCCTGATCACCTGGTTGCTTATCAAAATAGAAGAGATGGGCATAACTTTTAAATCCCAGGGTATTGACAAATACTTCTTGTCCGCGTAGACCTTTGTAGAAATTGATTGCGGCGCGCTGTGTATACCCCTCTATCCGATATGAAAATGTATAGATGGAAGAGGCTACGAATAACAACACAACAAGGTGAAGGATAATCATCCCGGTAGTATTTCTTCTTAAGATCTGGATAGAAGCGAAAACCACGCCCAGGATCAGGAACAGACCAATCATCCATTCATATCCGCTCCAATGCACATTCCTTTGAACCGCGGCCCTGGCAAATGGATCCATAAATGAGAAATTCTTTGAGAGTAACCAATCATAATGGTCGGTCAGTATCGGAAACAATATGGCCAATCCGGTATAAAAAAGTGAAATAACAAAAATGATTAGAACCTGCCAGCCTCCAATTTCAATCTTCCTGTCAATCCACTTTTCCCAAACCCATGCAGCCAGAAAAGTGAGAGGAAAGTAGGCCAGAGAACTGTAGTGTAATAATTTCGTATTTACGATGGAGAACAGAACGATCACAACCAGGAAAAGAATATACATCCACTGCCGGAACAAACGTTGCAATTCCGTGTTTTCAGATTTCTTGGTAATGCTTTTCATTGCAATCACAGAGGCTGGGAATACACCGAGGAGCAGCACCACAATGTGATATCCAAAAAATCCATTATGAAGAGAACTATCTGTAGACAACAGACGTATCTGGTAATCTATAAAATCTTTGAGAATATCGATGTTTCCATTGAATATCTGGAATAGGGACCAACTTCCCCCCACAATCAGCAGCACCCCAATGAAAAGCCCAACATGCAGGGCGGTTGTTGAAAATCTGAAACGTTTCAAGGAGAGGAATACCAGGAAACATATCAGGAAAACCAGAATAGCTACCGGTCCTTTGGTCAGGACAGCCAGCCCGAAAAAGAACGCAGATAAAACCACATTCCAGATCTTTGATTTCTCTCGCTGCGGATCCAGATAAAAAACGAACCAGGTAATGCCTGAAAAAATAAACAGGTTGAACCAGGGATCGATCATTCCTGATTTAAAAAAGAAGAAAGGAAGTATCGCTGCGCCAAACGATAGGATCCACAAAATCCCAAACCGATGGCCATAGAGGTGTCTTCCCAGGTAATAAAGCAATACCAGAGAGGCAATCCCGCAAAAAATATTGGGGAATCGAGCCGCAAATTCATTGATGCCAAAAAGTTTCATGGAAATTACCTGCAGCCAGAAAAAGAGCGGGGGCTTCTCCGGGAAGGGTTTAAAATCGATCTGTACTGTCAGATAATCCCCTGTAACAATCATCTCTCTTGCCGACTCGGCGTAATTCACTTCATCACTGTCAAACAGATGCACAGATCCCTGGAAAGGCAACAGGAAGAGTACCGTGAATACAACAATTCCCAGGTATACAAAAAGAGTTCTTTTGTGAGGTTTTGCCACGACTGTAAGCATAAGGTTTTAAAAGTACTAAAATTGCCTCACAGAAAAAGGATCGGATATTTTTTTCTACATTTGGCTGTCAAATTGTAATCCTATGAACACAGACCAACTAAAAGAAACTTTCATTGGTTTATATGGAGAATCGGAAGGTGAAATTAATATCTTTTTCTCTCCAGGAAGGGTGAACCTGATTGGTGAGCACACAGACTACAACGGAGGTTATGTCTTTCCCTGTGCCCTCTCTTTTGGCACCTACATTCTTGTGAGGATCAACAACACCCGGAAAGTTCGTTTTGCCACAACCAATTTCGACCACCGGGGTGAGGTCAATCTGGATGAGCCCTTCGAAAAAGAGGGTAAATCATGGATCAACTACCCGGTAGGTGTACTGAACGAATTTCGAAAAACAGCCAGGGAAATTGAAGGAGTGGACCTACTCTACTCCGGGGATATTCCTAATGGAGCCGGACTCTCCTCATCTGCTTCCATCGAAATGGTCACCGCCTTTGCCATGAACCATCTGTTTGAATTTGGACTGGATCGCATGGATTTGGTGAAGCTTTCCCAGAAGGCCGAAAATCTTTTTGTTGGAGTCAACTGCGGGATCATGGATCAGTTCGCATCGGGCATGGGTGCTGCCGATCATGCTCTTTTTCTGAACTGTGACACCCTCGACTTTGAACGGGTTCCACTGAAGTTGAAAGGCATGAAGATCATCATTGCCAACACCAACAAAAGAAGGGGATTAGCCGACTCAAAATATAATGAGCGAAGGGCGCAATGTGAATCTGCTGTTGAGGCCATTCGCACACAGAAAAACATCAAACATCTGAGCGATCTGAACCTGGATGAATTCAATTCCATGTCACACCTGATTCACGATGAAGATCAGAAGAAAAGAGCCAGGCATGTCATCTCCGAAAACAACCGGACACTGACTGCCATTGATGCACTTAATTCCGGGGATATTGAAGCCTTTGGTCAATTAATGAACCAATCCCATGATTCCCTCAGGGATGATTATGAAGTGACCGGAAAAGAACTGGATACCCTTGTGGAGGAAGCCAGAAAAATCGAGGGAACAGTCGGAAGCAGAATGACAGGTGCCGGGTTCGGAGGTTGTACTGTAAGCATCGTTAAAGAAGATGCGGTGGAAACCTTCATCCGTGAAGTTGGGAAAGGATATGCTGAAAGGACCAACCTGACCGCTGATTTCTATGTGGCAGAGATTGGTGACGGGTCCAAACAGATCCACTGAACTGCTACCTGACCATCAATCCGGTTTTAAGCAAACGGGCCTCGTCGGATGAGGGTCCCACCAGGATTTCAAACTCCCCGGGTTCCACTACATAATCTCCCTGTTCCGTATCGTAGTAAGCAAGCTCTTCGGGACCAATAGGTATACTAACTGCAATGGTCTGTCCGGCTTTAACAGATACCCTCTCAAAACCTTTCAGCTCTTTCAGTGGCCTGACCTGGTCTGACTCCACATCGCGAATGTAGAGTTGTACCACCTCTTCCCCATTCACAGCTCCGGAATTGGTCACATCCACACTAACCATCAAGGACTCACCAGTTGTGATCTCTTCCTTCTCAAGGATCAGGTTGTCATACCTGAATTGCGTATAGCTTAATCCGTATCCAAAGGGATACAATACTTCCCCATCAAAATATCTGTAGGTCCTGCCAATCATATCATAATTCTCGAATGGCGGAATATCTTCCATTGACTTATAGAAAGTTACAGGCAACCTTCCTGCCGGATTATAGTCGCCGAAGAGCACATCTGCCACCGCTTTCCCACCCGCTTCGCCACCATACCACGCCTGGAGAATGGCTGGTAAGGACTCATTCTCCCTGTTGATTGAAATGGCAGAACCGGTCATCAATACCAGGGTGACCGGTTTACCGGTGGCCGCAATTCTGCGGATCAATCTTTGCTGCACTTCAGGAAGATCAAGGGATGTACGGTCCCCACCACTGAATCCATCAAGGTTCAGTCCCCTCATCTCCTCCCCTTCCAGCCGGGCTGTCAGTCCCATCACCAATACTATATGATCGGCCCAATTCGCTGTCTGCACAGCCTCCCATTGCAAGGGCAGTTCCGGCTCTTCCCAATGCATGGTGCAACTGGCATCTCCATGTTTATCCTGCATGATCAATTCAACCTTGTAGGCGGTTCCTGCAACAAGATCCAGCTTGCTGTAAGTTTTATTGGGGTGATGGATGTTATTGTGCCGTAAAAGGGTATCCCCTTTAAAAATGAATTTAAAATATTTTCCTTCCACGCCCAGAGCATGTTGTCCACTTTTACGAGGTACCAGGTAGCCGCTCCACTCTACCGAGTAATCATCATCTGTCAATCCATCCAGAGGAGGTTCCCCATCCCACCAATAGAAATCGACCATTGGATCTCTCCTGATCAGGTAAGGTTCTCCGGCAACCTCCAGGTTTGAAAAGTACCGGGCCATCAGTCCGGGCCGGGAAATCTCCGGATCAGAGAATAATACATCTCCAGGTACCGGGACCAGGTATGGCAAGCCATCATGGTGAGGAGATCCAAGGAGATATCTTACTTCGGCTTCCTCTCCCAATTTTGATTTGATGCCTTCATATACACTCACAGGATTTACAGGTGAACCATTGTAATTCCCATTCTGAACATATACGTTGTGGGCATTGGGACCTATCACTGCCACCTTTTTCAACTCCTTGCTGAGGGGTAGTGCATCTCCTTCGTTTTTCAATAATACGATAGATTTCCTGGCCATCTCATGGGCCACGGTTCCATGCGAACTACTGGCTACCACATCTATTGGGATTCCCGACCAGGGTACCATTTCATCGGGATCAAACATACCAAGTTTCATCCTGGCCAACATTAGCCTTTTGACCACCACGTCTATCTCCTCCTCAGCGATCAATCCCTGCTCCACTGCTTTCACAAGTGCGGGATACTGGTTCCCACAATTCAGGTCAGTTCCTGAAAGCACACCCAGGGCAGCAGCCTCTTCACGGGTGTTTACAACATCATGTCCCGTATGGAAATCACGGATGGCACCACAGTCTGAAACAATGTATCCTTTAAATCCCAATTCTCCGCGAAGCAACTCCTCCTGAAGTGGAAGGCTTCCACAACAGGGTTCTCCCATATAGCGATTGTATGCACACATGATTGAGTATACATGCCCTTTTTCAACGGTCTTTTTAAATGCAGGCAGGTAGGTATCCCGAAAGTCACGTTCACTGATCACTGCATCAAAACTATGCCGCAGCGGTTCCGGCCCACTGTGAACTGCATAGTGCTTGGAGGTGGCCACCACCTTCAGGTAACGTGGATCATCTCCCTGGAGCCCTTTAATGAACTGTACCCCCATCTCACCGGTAAGGAAGGGATCTTCCCCGTAAGTCTCATGTCCCCTTCCCCACCTGGGGTCCCTGAAGATATTGATGTTAGGTGACCAAAAGGTAAGCCCCTGATACATGCCACGCTTATCCCTGGAAATAAAATCGTAGTATTTGGCCCTGGCTTCTGTGGAAGTAATATCGGCCATGCGGAACATCACATCCCGGTCAAAGGTGGCCGCCAT
>JAUVKN010000164.1 GCA_030596245.1 Bacteroidia bacterium
GCCGTGACCAGGAGAAATTGGCAGTGCAAGGGTGTTCTATGGAGTGGTTCCCCATATCATGTCCGTTGGAAACAGCCTCTTTCCAGCCATCCACCCGCTGCATCATATTTTCAGGGGAGAGATAAAAGGTTGCCTTTACCCCGTAGCTGTCCAGGATCGAAAGGCCTTTATCAATCTGGCTCAGGCGTGCATCATCAAAGGTGAGGCTGATGGCCATCTTTTTTCCGTCAGGCCAATGAAATGTGGTCCGGGTCCTTTCCGGATCACCATTTTCATAACCCTGGGCAAGGATAGGTGAGCTCAGGAAGAGAGAGAGCAGAAGGATTGAGAGCAGTTTCATAGGGATGAACATTTGAAGTGTTGAAGATTGATGTTTGTTCCATAAATTTAGAGTTTATTTCTTTATGCGCCATGATGGAGATTTAAGTCAGGTTACATTTGCACGGTCGGTATTAGAATTCAGGGAAGCGCTTCCGGAGGTTTACCGGGACAATTATGATGAGTGGATCCCCGAAATCGAATATGCCTCTACTTTCTCAAGCGTTCCTGGATCCTTCTAATGATAGATGTCATTGTTTTCCGGGGAATAAATCTCGGAGCCAGAGACATCAGCCTGTTGTTAAATCCCGGTACCACTACTGTTTTTCCTGCCATCATAGCCTTGTAAGCTTTCCGGGCTACCTTTCCGGCCGTGGCTGTATGCAATTTGGCATTGCTCTCTTCCACATTGGAGTTGATGGCTGTGGTTTTCTGAAAATTCGTTTTGAACCAGCCAGAGGCAAGGACCGTTACCGTTACCCCTGTCCCTTTTACTTCGTTGGCAATTGCCTCCGAAAATGAAAGGATATAAGCTTTTGAAGCATAATAAACGGACATGAGCGGACCCGGTTGGAAGGCTGCCAGTGAGGAGACATTCATGATCCTTCCGGAACCATTGTCGAGCATACTTTTGAGGACCAGTTTTGTCAAACGGGTGAGGGTAAGCACATGCAGATGGAGCATGGTCTCTTCCAATTGCCATTCTGTTTCAGCAAAAAAACCATAAAGACCAAAACCGGCATTGTTGATCAGGACATCGATCTCTCTTTCCCAGATGTGAGCCCAGATCGCCTCTGCTGCACCCGGTTTACCCAGGTCAGCAACCTGGACCTCCACACCGATTCCAAATGTACTTTCAATATCATGCCTCACTCCCTCCAGTCCGTCAGAATTAAGATCAACCAGGATGAGGTCATAGGAGTCTGCTGCCAGGAGCCTGGAGAATTCCAGTCCCAACCCCGATGCAGCACCGGTTACAAGGGCAAGTTTATTCATCATAATAAAAGCGTAATATCATCCGGAATTACAATAATTTCCGGCAGCCAAGTTACATTAATTTAGTTTTCCGGAAAGATTAACCAACACTCCAGGTACCAGAGGAATCCACTCTACAGGATCCTGAAAAACTTAAAGTGTTGAAGGACATCAAAGAGAATGAATGATTTGGACAATGAGTCTGAATGATCTCCCGGTATTATTTAATACTTTTATTCCCAAACTAACTTAACGTTCCCATGAAAAATCTCATTGTTCTCATTCCACTGGTAAGCTTGCTGGTTTCATGTCAGGTCACTGTCCAACAGGAGACCGATACCCCCCTGATCACAAAGAATCAACTCAAGCTATCCTCCGACATTATGACTCCGGAAGTGTTGTGGTCGTTCGGACGGTTGGGTGATGTCCAGGTCTCCCCCGACGGAGAAAAAATCTTGTATGGAGTAAGCTACTATAACATCGAGAAGAACAGGAGCAACCGCGAGTTATTTATCATGAAGGCAGACGGTACCGGGAAGATACAGCTCACCCACACACCCCAGAATGAGTTCAATGCCATCTGGCATCCCAAAGGAGATCGAATTGTATACCTCTCTTCCGTTTCCGGTGAGGTACAGGCCTGGGTAACGGACCTGGATGGTGGTAATAAACAGAAGATCTCAAATATTGAAGGAGGGATCAACTCACTGATCTTTTCCCCCACAGGAAACAGCGCACTTTATACCCGGGATGTGCAGATTGACCGGACCACCCAGGATCTGTATCCCGATCTTCCTCAATCCGATGCCAGGATCATTTCCGACCTGATGTACCGGCACTGGGACACCTGGGAAGATGGTGCCTACAGTCATATTTTTGTGGCTGATTTTAACGGAAAAAAGATTTCCGGTGGAAAAGACATTATGAAAGGGGAACCTTACGAATCTCCAATGATGCCCTTTGGCGGTATGGAAGAGATCGCTTGGACCCCCGATGGATTGGAGATAGCCTATACTTGCAAAAAACTTAAAGGAATAGAGTACACGGTCAGTACCAATTCAGACATCTATCTCTACAACCTGGAATCCGGAAAAACCAGGAATCTCACAAAGGGTATGCCCGGTTATGACAAAGCTCCATTTTTCTCACCCGATGGTAAAAAAATGTACTGGCTCAGTATGGAACGTGCAGGTTTCGAGGCTGACAAGGACCGGTTGTATGAACTGGATATGGGAAGTGATGAAAAACGCTACCTCACCGAAGATTTTGATTATAGTCCATCAGGACTTACCTGGGCCGATCAGGGGAATACACTCCTTTTTGTTGCAGGAGTACATGCAACATTTCAGCTTTTCAAAATGGATGTTCATTCCAAAGAGATTGTGGCCATTACCAGTGGGTATCATGATTATCACTCCGTGGCTGAAGCAGGTGACCGTTTGATCGCTACCCGGGTGGATATGACCAAACCCCAGGAGATCTACAGTGTTGATCCCTCAACCGGTGAATCCACCGAACTTTCATTTGAGAATAAGGAGATCCTGGACCAGCTCTCCATGCCCACTGTTGAGCAACGCTGGATCACCACCACCGACAACAGGGAGATGCTTACCTGGGTCATCTATCCGCCTCACTTTGATATAAGCAAGAAATACCCAACCCTCCTCTATTGCCAAGGAGGGCCGCAGTCACCAATGAGTCAGTTCTGGAGCTATCGCTGGAATTTAAGCCAGATGGCCTCCAACGGATATATAGTGGTGGCTCCCAACCGGCGCGGTGTGACCACAATGGGGCAGGATTGGACCGATCAGATAAGCAAGGACAACAGCGGTCAGGCCATGCAGGACCTGCTTATGGCCATTGATGTTATGAAGGAAGAGCCCTTCATTGATGAAGAGAACCTGGGATCCATCGGGGCAAGCTTCGGAGGATTCTCCGTATTCTGGCTGGCCGGGAACCACCAGAAAAGGTTTAAGGCATTTATTGCCCACTGCGGTATATTCAACTCCGAGATGATGTATGTAACCACCGATGAAATGTTCTTTGATAGCTGGGAGAAAGGCGGAGCCCCGTGGGAAAAGGATAATCCGGTGGCCATGAAGTCATACACCGGATCTCCCCACCACTTTGTGGAAAACTGGGACACTCCAATGATGGTCATCCATGGAGAACACGATTACCGGATTCCCTATACCCAGGCAATGGCAGCCTTCAATTCAGCACAGCTACTTGGCGTTCCAAGTAAACTCCTCTTTTTTCCATCCGAAACCCACTGGGTATTGAGCCCTCAGAACGGGATCCTGTGGCAGCGGGAGTTTAAAGGATGGCTGGACAAATGGTTAAAAGAGTAGCACAGAATGTTGAAGAATATCCTTTTGATCGGCCTGGGAGGTTTTATTGGAAGCATTGCCAGGTACTTAGTTTCGAGGCTTAATAATCATATTGAATGGCTGTCGATACCTGTTGGCACACTGGCGGTCAATGTAATCGGCAGCTTTCTCATAGGTTTCCTTATCGGGATCTCCGAAAAAAGCCCCATTCTTACAGTGGAGCTCAGGATGTTCCTGATGGTGGGGCTGTGTGGCGGTTTTACTACTTTTTCATCATTCTCAGGTGAAAATCTGATGTTGATGCGGAACGGCCAGTTTCTTCCCATTTTTCTCTACACCGGACTCAGTATTTTACTGGGATTCACAGCAGTCTATTTAGGGTATGTTTCCACCAAGCTACTGGGCTAATTAAAGTCAGATAACATGAACAGGTCAGAACACAGCATCTTAAAGATCCATGCAAGTACCACCGACAGGCTGGGATCAAAATTATTATACCAGCATATTGTGGAGTTGGCCAGGAAGAAGGGGATTACCGGGGCAACCGTTTACCGGGGAATCATGGGCTATGGGTCCAGCAGCAAGATAAGCTCATCCAGGTTCTGGGAACTTACAGAAAAGCTGCCAGTTGTGATCGAATTGATTGACAGAACAGAGAGACTTGAACTGTTTTATAAAGAGATCAGGGAAGAGCTGCTATCCATGCCCAAGGGATGCCTGGTAACACTTGAACCAGTCAGCATACTGCTTCAGAAAAAGGGAGAGTAGTCCACCAATCAATTATTTATCTGTCCAGTGGGCCATCATAAGAATGGCTCCGGCGGTACCATCCATGGTGGGTTCATTGGTCGAATAGTCTCCAATGTCATCGTGATATACTACGAAATCATTTTGCACCGCCGCAAATTCATCGGGTTGGATAAGTGCCAGTCCTTTCAGAGAGAGTTAAAAATAATCACTATTTTTGATAACAGCCCAAAAAAAGCAGATGAAGTATTTTACATGGACAATAATCTGCCTCATCACTGTAATTCATGCCGAGGCACAATTTTCAGGTGGCGGAGAAGCCAATCCTGATCTACCAACCCACCAGGAAGCCCTGGAGAAGTTCAGGGAGATGCGCTTTGGCATGTTTATTCACTGGGGACCAGTCTCTCTACGGGGAGAAGAGATTTCGTGGTCGCGCGGGAAGCAGATAACAAAGCAAGAGTATGATAATCTCTACAAGGAGTTTAATCCGGTATCATTTAATGCAGCCGACTGGGTAAGTGCTGCTAAAAATGCCGGCATGAAATACATCATCATTACAAGCCGGCATCATGACGGATTCAGCCTCTGGGACAGTCAATATACCGAATATGATATGGCAAGTACTCCCTATGGCAAGGGGGTACTGAAGGAACTGTCAGAGGAGTGCCGGAAACAGGGTATTAAATTTGGGACCTACTATTCTATCTGTGACTGGTATCATCCCGATTATCCCGTAGAGTATCCCGATCCGGATTATACATTCAATGAAGAAAAAGGCATGGACCCTGCTACTAAAATGCAGATGGATCGTTATATTACTTTTATGAAAAACCAGCTCAGAGAGCTTATTGAGGACTACAACACATTCCTCATATGGTTTGATGGAGAATGGGAATGGGCCTGGACCCATGAGATGGGGATGGACATGTATGCTTACCTGAGAGGATTGAAGGATGATATTTTGGTCAACAACAGGGTGGACAAAGGGAGAGAGGGTATGGAGGATAAATCCAGGAACCCGCGTTTCGCAGGAGATTTTGCTACACCGGAACAGAGCGTAGGAGCGTTTGATGCAGAATATGCCTGGGAAACATGCATGACCATGGGGAATCAATGGGCCTGGAAACCCAATGAAAAATTGAAATCTAAAAAAGAGTGTATTCATACCTTTGCAAATACCCTCGGAGGGGATGGGAATCTGTTGTTCAACGTCGGGCCCATGCCTGACGGTCGAATGGAACAACGACAGTTAGATCGCCTGAATGAAATGGGAGAGTGGATCTCAATCAATCAGGAAGCCGTATATGGCACCCGTGGAGGTCCTTACCTTCCGACCAAAAAAATGGTCAGCACACATAAAGAGAATAAAATATATCTTTATCTGTTGAAAAGTCCGGGGGAGAGACTGAAACTGCCGCTTGAGGAGGGAATTATCATCCGGGAAGCCCATTTACTTCAGGACGGTAGTCCGCTAAAATTGAAAAGGGACAAGGATAGTTTCTCCCTGACCCTTCCAGAACCACTGCCGGATGAGATTGCCACGGTAATTGTCCTGGAATTGGACAGACCAGCCTCTGAAATTAAAATAGTTGAACTATAACAATATTGTAACAAACAAAACAATCCCCATGAAAACATCCCTGAAACAATTTTTAGTCCCAATGATGGTTCTGGCTTTCCTGATCGGAATAGGAGCCTGCACTCCCACAGAAAATCAGAGTAACGATACCCTTTTCACGGCCCAGGAACTGTTTCCCGAACCACCCAGGCCGGAAGGACAAACAGATGTGATTGAACTGCGTGTTGATCCCATCGAAACGGTTCGCATAGCCTTCATTGGCGTGGGCTCCAGGGGTACAGGTGCCGTGCGCCGATATACATTTCTTGAAGGGGTGAAAATTGTGGCCTTATGCGATCTGGTCCCTGAAAACCTTGAGAAAGCTCAGAACATTTTGGTGGAAAAAGGACTCCCGCCGGCAGATACTTATTCGGGTACCGAGGATTGGAAAAAAGTATGCGAAAGAGAAGATGTGGACCTGGTATACGTATGCACACATTGGGATCTGCATACTCCCATCGCCGTTTACGCCATGGAGCAAGGCAAGCATGTGGCCACAGAGGTCCCTGCAGCCATTTCCATCGATGAATGCTGGCAACTGGTGAACACCGCCGAAAAGACCAGGCGCCATTGCATGCAACTGGAAAACTGCAATTATGACTTTTTCGAGTTGGCCACCCTGAATATGGCCAGAGAGGGTCTGCTGGGTGAGATCGTGCATGCAGAAGGAGCCTACATACATGACCTGAGAAAACTGAATTTCAATACGGAAGATGGGTATTGGGACATGTGGCGCCTGAGACACCTGGAAAATCGCAATGCCAACCTATACCCCACCCATGGATTTGGTCCATTATGCCATATTATGAATATCCACAGGGGGGATAAAATGGAATACCTCGTTTCCTTATCAAGCGACCAGTTTGGCATGACTGCTTATGCAGAGCAGAAATTTGGGAAAGATTCAGATTATGCAAAGAGGGATTATAAAAAGGGTGATATGAGCACAACCCTCATTAAAACACATAAGGGTAAAAGCATTCTGATCCAACATGATGTGACCAGTCCGCGTCCATACAGCCGCAAACACATGCTCAGCGGAACAAAAGGCTTTGTGCAGAAATGGCCCATAAGAGGTATTGCACTGGATCCGGATGCACACAGTTTCATGAGTGATGAAGAGATGGAAGAGCTACTCGCCAAATATGAACATCCCATTACAAAGGAAGTTGGAGAACTGGCCAGGAAAGTCGGGGGTCATGGAGGCATGGATTTCACCATGGATTACCGATTGATCTATTGCCTGAGAAACGGACTGCCACTGGATCAGGATGTTTATGATGCTGCTGAATGGTCAGCTATTATTGAGCTTTCCGAAAAATCTATAGAAAACCAGAGCATGCCTGTCAAGGTTCCTGATTTCACCAGGGGATCATGGGAAAAGGTGAATAGTGTCACCTATCATTGATCACGATTAGCATCTCGCGGTGAACTCTGTGAGGGCCATGAAGTATCTCCTGAGAAAGCAATGGACCCTCATTGCCCTGGTTTTCATTACGCCGCTTGGATTCTATAGCAAATTCTATACAGGTCCTGCCTCTGGTTGGGTGAATAATTCCCTGGGAGGGGTTCTTTATGTGATTTTCTGGTCCCTGGTTTTCTCTCTGCTTTTTTCCCGGAGCAGGCCACAGAAGATTGTCGTTTCTGTTTTCCTGGTGACGTGCGCTCTTGAGGTGTTGCAATTGTGGCACCCACAGTTCCTGGAAACGATTCGTTCAACTTTTATCGGGGCAACACTCTTAGGAAATTCATTTTCCTGGCTGGACCTGGTTCATTACCTGGCCGGCGCCGCACTGGGATTTTTAATACTGACTGGTTTACAGAGACACAAACAGTAATCGCAATATTAGAAGTACTCCTCTCTTCATAGTCCATACAAGGCAGAGAATATTCCAGCTCATCTCTTCATCGTACCAACCTGAGGAATTGCAGTTTCAGAGTTATACTTTTTTGTCATGCTGCACCATCCTCTCCGACGAAATTGTAGTCGCTTTGCATATTGCATTATTGCAACCATATTATAGTTGCAATTTATTGGTTGTTTTTAAATAATACATTACATTTACGCTGATTCAGGGCTTTTGTAGTCACAATTTGCAATTATAATTTAGTTACATGAGTTCATTTGAAAAGTTGCAGATAAGGTTTTTATCAACTCCGCAGGATTTTAGCTACGATGAACTTAAAAGATTGTTAAGCGGATTCGGTTATAAAGAACAACAGCGCTCAGGATCCAGAGTAGTATTTAAGAACGAAAGGTTGCACCACAGTATCAAACTGCACAAACCACATCCCGGTAATATTTTAAAAAGATACCAGGTAAACACTATTTTAAAAGAGCTGAAAATTAAAGGATTATTATAATGAAAGATATTCTTACATACAAAAAATTTATTGGTACGGTTTCCTTCTCTGCCGAGGACAGAGTCTTTTATGGAAAAGTAGAAGGTATTAATGATCTTGTAACTTTCGAGGGAGCTACTGTGGATGACCTGGAGCAATCTTTTAAATACATGGTTGACGAACATATTAAAGACTGTAATAAAGAAGGTGTTCCTGTTGAAAAATCATTTAAAGGAAGTCTGAATGTAAGACTCTCTCCGAATCTGCATAAAAAAATGGCTCAAATAGCTCTCTTAAAAGGCATATCTATAAATAAGTTAATAAATGAAATTCTGCGTAAGGGACTATCTACCAATCAGGGATCTTTTGATAACTACAAACAGTAGCCTTTTAGAACTTACCAGGTCAGGTACCTCCGTATTGGAGGTATCCCTCTCTTAATAGTCAATCCAGGGCAGAGAATATTCCGGTTCATCTCCTGTTTTCGTCACTTCCTTTCAGATGACTTTTTAAGTCATAGATAATCTGCGATATAGGTTCTCGATTATAGGTTCTCGATTATAGGTTCTCGATTATAGGTTCTCGATTATAGGTTCTCGATTATAGGTTCTCGATTTTGATATTTTCGGGTGTCCCATTATCTTGTATGCGTGTTTGTCCGGGAGAAAAAGAACAAGAGCGGGACAGTAAGCTTACAGATCATTGCTTACAGATCATTGCTTACAGATCATTGCTTACAGATCATTGCTTACAGATCATTGCTTACAGATCATTGCTTACAGATCATTGCTTACAGATCATTGCTTACAGATCATTGCTTAC